>CAMUXX010000022.1 GCA_947164805.1 uncultured Elusimicrobia bacterium
AGTAACTTTAAGCGGTATAGGTTTGCATACCGGAAAAAACAGTACTATCACTTTAAAACCGAGTGAGCAGGGTTATATCTCTTTTTTGAGGAAAGATATAAAAGATGCCGAACCTATTAAAGCACATATTTCCAGCATTAAATCAACTTTGCGCGGAACAAATATGGCAAGCAGTAATGCAAGCGTACATACCGTTGAACATTTGTTAAGTGCTTGTGCTGCACTAGGTATAACAGATTTACTTGTGGAAATGGATGGCCCGGAACCTCCTTTGACTGACGGTTCTTCTTTAGTTTTTGCCGAAAATATTTTGAAAGCCGGCCTTAAAGATTTAGGCCTTCCTGCCAAAGTTTTGAATATAAATAAAGAAATAAAATACGAAGAAAAAAATATGTCTTACATCGCAAAACCTGCGGACAAATTAATTTTTACCTTCATCTATTTAAGGAATCACCCTTTAGTTAATCACCAAGAATATACTTTTGAAATGTCTAAAGAAGGATATGTTAAAGAAATTGCCCCGTCCCGTACTTTTGGTTTTGAGGAAGAATTATCATTTTTAAAAGCAAATGGCCTTGCCCTTGGCGGCGATCCGCAAAATTGTGTGGTAATTTTTAAAGATAAATTCTCCACTCCTTTGCGTTTTGCAGATGAACAAGTACGCCATAAAATTCTTGACTTAATCGGTGATTTATCTTTAACCGGTTACGTGCTTGGCCCTATGCATATAACCTGTTCCTGCGGCGGGCATACAGGCAATACAAATTTTGCTAAAATATTATTAGAAAATATCTAGGAGATTTTATGACAAACCCCAATATTCACCCCACGGCAATTATTGATCCAAATGCCAAAATCGGAGAAGGAACAATTATCGGTCCTTTTACAATTATCGGAAAGGGTGTAACAATCGGTAAAAATAATAAAATCGGCCCAAGTTGCGTTATTGAAAACACTGATATGGGTGACGAAAACGAATTAATAGGTCATTGTTTTATTGGCGTCAAGCCGCAAGATTTATCTTATAAAGACGGTTTTGAAAGCCGTGTTAAAATCGGTAATAAAAATAAAATACGCGAATGTGTAACAATTCACCGTTCCACTAAATTAGAACAACCCACAGTTGTTGGTGACAGTTGCCTTTTAATGGCAAATTCACACGTCGCACATGATTGTATTTTAGGTAACAATATTATTTTGGCTAATTGTTGCGGGGTAGCAGGGCATGTACGTATTGCGGACCATGCAATATTATCCGGACTGACGGGGGTGCATCAGTTCGTTCGTGTCGGGCGCCTTGCAATGCTTTCGGGTTTAAGTGGACTTGTTTTGGACCTCCCGCCCTTCTGTTATGCAACAGGCACACGCGGAAAACTTGCCGGATTAAATTTAGTTGGTCTTAAACGTGCCGGTTTTACTGGAGAAACTATAAGAGCAATTAAAAAGGCATACATGGAATTATTTTTATCCCCCAGAACACTCAAAGAAAGTATTGAACTATTACGCTCAAAGCCACAAGTTCCCGAAGTTATGGAAATGATTGAATTTTGCGAAACAACCGAACGTGGTTTAACAACACCGCGCAAAAAAACAAATAGACTGGAAGAAGATACAAATGATTAAAACACTTGGGATAATTGCAGGCGAAGGTAAATATCCTATTTTGACTGCTAAAGGTGCAGCCGAAGAAGGATGGAATGTTGTTGTTGCTTGCGTTAAAGGTAATGCTAATGAAAGTGACTTTAAGCCCTATGCAAAAACAGTAAAAACCTTAAAAATAGGGCAGCTTACCAAGTGTATAGAGTTTTTTAAACAAAACGGTGTGACTCATGCCATTATGGCGGGGCGCGTTAAACACATAAATATTTTTTCGCTTATGCCGGATATACGCATGGCCAAAGTTTTGGCTGCACTTCGTGATAAACGGGCAGAAAGCCTTTTAAAAGCGGCAATAGCGGAGTTTAAAAAAGATGATATTGAAGTTTTATCATCTGTTGCTTTTCTAAAAAATTGTACGGTTAATGCAAGTGTTTTAACTATACGTACTCCGAACGAAGAAGAAAAAGCAAATATAGATTTAGGTCTTAAAATAGCGCATACTTTGGCGGATCTTGACGTTGGTCTAACAGTTGTTTTAAGTGATAAAGCAGTATTGGCTGTTGAAGCGATGGAAGGAACTGATGAGTGTATTAAACGCGGCGGTGAAATTTATAAAGCAGCAAAGAGTAAAGAAAAGAAACCGCTTGTCATTGTTAAAGTTGCACGGCCCAAACAAGATGACAGGTTTGATTTACCTGTTATCGGTAAAGGGACAATCAAAAGCATGATTAAAGCCGGTGCAACGACATTGGCAGTTGAAGCCGGCAAGACAGTTGTTTTGGACATTGAAGAAGTTACAAGTCTTGCCAATAAAAATAATATTTCAATTATTGCTCTTTAAATTATAATTGCGGTATTATATTTTGTTATAATTTAGTTGTATATTTCTTATTTAGGGGAGTTTATGAAAAAGTTTATAATTTCTTTTCTTTTTTTATTACTTGGTTTAAATGTTTTTGCAGTTGAAGTCAGTGATTATTCTGAATTACAAAATGCCGTAAACAGTAATGAAGATACAATAGCTCTTTCGCAAGATATTGAATTTGGGGATACTCCTTTAGTTATAACATCAAACACAATTTTAACTTCCGTAGAAGGTTCAAGTTTTACAGTTAAAGGCAACGGTACCTCTTCCCCTATGTTTACTTTTTATAGTTCTTCTTCATCTATATCTAATATTAATTTTTCCAGTTCAACTGCTGCGGATCCTGCAGTTTATATAAATGTTACCGCGGCCGAACCTGAGCAGGAATATTCCACTTTTACTATTTCAAATGTAACATTTTTAAATAATACTTCAAGCACAAGTACCGGTGGCGGTGCCTTAAATATTGTTTCAGAGCAGGGCGTTTATATTTATAATACGGAATTTAGTACCAATTATGCCACGGGATTAAGTTCAAACGGCGGTGCTTTGTATTATCAAGGGGAAATAGGTTTTACGGGGGAGAATATAACTGCTTATTATAACAGTGCGCAACAAAACGGCGGCGCAATTTATGCTTCAACTGCAACTATAATAGGTTCTACATTTACCGGTAATTCCACTTCTATCGGTAATGGCGGTGCAATTTATATTTCCAGCGGTACTATTCAAAAATCCATATTTTCCAGTAACACAGCAGTACAAGACGGCGGTGCAATTTATGCCTCAACCGCAACTATACAAAAAGTTGTTTTTAAAGATAATATGGCCGGTTGGGGTAACGGCGGTGCAGTTTATATAACAGATTCAGCTACAATAGAAAATTCTGACTTTTTACATAATACCTCAAGGAATGAAGGCGGCGGCGCTATATATAATGAGGGGACAATAAAAATTATCAATACAACTTTTGACAGTAATAAGGCATTTAACGGCGGTGGCCTTTATAATAAAGGAACAGCAGTTATTTCAGAAGGTAAATTTACAAATAATAATTCCGATTCTGACGGCGGTGCAATCTATAATGAAGGAACTTTGGAAATTAACGGCACCGAGTTTGACGGAAATAAATCTTCTGGAAGCGGCGGTGCAATTTATGTTAAAACCGGTTCTTCTCTAACATTAAATGACGACGTTAAGTTTACAAATAATGCTGCCGAAGGTAGCGGCGGTGCAATTTATGTAGATAATGATGCTGCCCTTAATTTAAATCTTAACGGTAAAACGGTAACTTTTCGCGGTAATACGGATATATCAGGCAGTAATGATATTTTTTTAAACGGTTCTTCAACTTTTACTATTAACGGAGGTGGAACAGTTAATTTTCATGGCGGTGTTTTGGGCGGGAATATAGTTTCCGATAATGTAAATATAAATTGGTATACTACCAAAGCTTATAACGGTGATTTATCTTTAACCGGCGGTGCTTTAAATATTATGGCACAACATGCCGATGCCTTTAACACAGTTTCTTTAAACTCTGCTGCATTAAGTATACAAAACGGGACAATAGATGATTTTAGCCCTTCTTCATTGAATATAACAGGGGATATCCCCTTGTACATTGATGTAGATCTTTCCGCTGGAACGGTAGATACGGTCAACAATGTCAGCGGCAGCGGTAGTTTTAATATCACAAGGGCTGAGCAATTACGTATTTTAAGTGATACTTTCAGTACAAATGATTTTACCGTTACCAATTCAGCGCCATTAAATATTAATGTTAATGAAGATTATTACGGTCCTTTATATGTTTATAATTTACAGCAAATACCCGGTGGTTTTACTGCTATCCGTACAGACAGATTAAACCCCACAATTTCCGCTTTACCTGTTGCAGCAAATTCAAAAGTTGTTGCAAATGTTAATACCGTAAACAGTTTATACAACAGAATAGATGTTATGCTTTCAAGGGAATATTTGGATTATTCTAACAGAAGCAGTTTACAAGATAATATGTATGTCCGTATGCTAGAAGAAGAAATAGCAACCGTTTCCGGTGAATCTTTAAGAGATGAATGGCAAAAAATGGTTTGGTTTATACCGAATGCAGGCTATCAAAAAGTTGATTTCGGAAATGATGTAGGGGAAGTAAAAAATATTTTTTACGGCGGCCTTGCAGGGGTAGATTATCCTTTTTGGCTTTCTGATACTTCCGCCTTTATACCGACGGTTTTTGCAGGTTATTTAGGTGCAAGGCAAAAATATCAGGAAACAACATTAGATAATAATTCATTGGCTGTCGGAGGTATGCTTACTTATATGAAAGATTTTGCCATACTTTCAGCGCAAGCTTATATAACAAATGGTTCTGAAGAATATAAATTCAGAGCATATAACGGTGATTTTGATGTATTTTCTTTTACCGCTTCGGTTAAAGGGGAATTAAATTTAAATTTAACGGATCATATAGTAATGCAGCCGGCATTTACGGTTATTTATAACTTATCAAATTTGCAAAATTATACTACTGCTAATTTAGCACAAATGAAATCAACGAGATTTCATAATTTCTTATTAACTCCGGCTGTTAAATTTATGGCTTCTTGCGCAGGTTGGTATCCTTATGTCGGTTTAAGTTATAACTTTAGTGATAAACAAAAAGGCACTGTTGCAGCCAATGATTTATCTGTAACAAAGTATAAACTTAAAAATTTTGGTGAAGTTTCCGTAGGTTTGGAAAATAATTTCTTCAAAAATTATTCCGGTTATGCTCAAATTTCCGGTTATACCGGCAGTTCAAAAGGTATATCTTTCCAAATGGGTTTAAGAGGCTATTTAAATTAATTTAATTTTGGTTTGATATTAAAAACAGGCCCTTTGTTTTAAAGGGCCTGTTTCAATTTCAAGCAAGGCTAATTATACGCTTCCACTACAACGGTTCCTATACTTTGCGGGTTTTGTTCGGTCTTAATATGTATGATAATTTTACCCATATCACTATTTGCTTTAAATTTTCTGTTTTCCCTTTTAAGCATTGTTTGGCAATGTTTATCTAATATTAAATTAGGATCAGTTTTTAAAACAATATACTTTTCCGCTTTATGTAAAGGTGAACTTTTAGGCTCTTGGTTTTCAATATAACTTTCAAGTTCATCCTTAAATTCGGCGGCACTTTTTATTAAGCGTTTTAATTCTGTTTTAGTAGGTTGTGCGGCCTCGGTATATCCTGTATAATGCACAGTAATATCTTTACCGTTATGCATATTTTCCATGATACATGCTTCCCAAAAAAATCCTTCTTCCAGAAAATATTCAACCCTATCTTCAAACATTTTTAAAGATTTATCTTCCTTTGCATTAAGAACTTGGCTGAAAGATAAATGGCAAGCATCAATTAATGGTGACGGTTGCGTTGTGGCAGTATTATTTTGCGCGCCTATAAAAGTTGCAGCAAAACAAACTATCACGGCAATAGTAATGAGTATTACCAGTTTTTTCATTTTTACCCCCTATATAACCCTTTTAGGTTATATCAAATTTTACTAAAAACAAACAAAAAAAGCAAGAAAAAACCTCATTATTTAATGAGGTTTTTAAGATTTATCTTTTATTTTAAAATTATGAGATATGAATTTTAATTAGAAATTTTGCCGTTTGCTAAATCAACACATTGGCAAATTTGGCAGGTTCTTTCTTTTTGGTTGTAGAACAAAACATTATCTTTTTCTTCCACAAAGCAAGATTGGCCTTCATTTGTTTTTTTGGCGTCTTTTTGCAATTTGCGCTTTTTACTGAAGTCATCTGTACAAATTTGCAAATCTGTGCGGACGCAAAGATATTGCCCGTTTGGTTTTACACATTTCCCCTTCTTTTCCTGGTAACCGTTTTCACATTTCCAAGAGCAGGCACCTTTATCATTTCCTGAAGAGGTAAATATTGCATGCTCAGGTTTATTTGTGCAATCGGAGCATTTTGCTTCACCTTTTTTGCGATTCCAAAAAGTTCCTACTTTATCACAAACACATTTATTTGCATGTGCCACCCAACCTTGATCTTTATCGCAAATGTAACTGACCTTAGTACAGAAACCTTCCTGATTTGGAAGGACAAGTTTTTCCTTATTTCCGGGATAAGCGACACAAGCCTCGCTTGAAGGACAAAAATCTTTACTGTTACAAGAACATTGCCATGGCGTATATTCCCATCCTTTATTTTTTTGGCAGGATGCAATTCTTTCACACGAACCATTCGTTATATTTTTTGTAACTGGTTCCCGGTCTTCACAATAAATTCCAGTGAAACATTGGTCTTGTGTACAATCTTTTTCTGTTTGAAGTTGCTTGCAAGTTTCACCGTCCCATTCAAATCCTTTCTCGCAAACACACTCGTTCCACGGTTTACAGGATCCGCCTTCGCAATTTGGAACACATTCCCTTGTTTGGGTACCTCTTCCATTTCCGCATTTTTGTTGTGTTTGTTGTGTCTGTTTAGGAACAAAACATCCTCCGTCGCTATAACATAATTTTTCATTATTACTGCTAGATTGTTTAAAACATTTTTTCCCTTGGCAAAAAATGTTCTCATCTTCAAAAGAAGCATAAAAAGTAGTTTTATCCGAAGTGTTTTTCTTATATTTTAAAACAACACAAGCATTGCTTGCATCTGTTTCAATATAAAAATCACCGCTGTAACCTGTATCGTATGATGTTTGGTCATTATTAATATTTTTCCCGAATCTTCTTCTTGAAAATTGTATATTATTTTCCACTTCAGATTCTGTTTTGATATTCAATTCTTTTACCAATTTACTTTGACGAAAAATATCTTTATTATATTCTCCGTTGGCAGTATAAAAATCTTTTTCACTTTTTGAAATTGTAGTTATAATGTTTTTTGCTTGTTTGGATACAGAGTATTTATCCCAAATTTCTTTGCCGTATAAATAAGCGGAAATTAATAACAAAACTAATAGAGGAAAAACAATTCTTTGTGTTTTTGTAGTCCTATTATATAAACTTAAGACTTTTTCCTTAATATTTATTTTTATATCAATCTTCATATTTATAGTATACATTTTTTGTGTTAATTTGTATAATTATTTTTAGGGGTGTAAAAAACAATATGAAAAACAATAAAAGTTTGTTTTCTATAACATTATTGGTTTTTTTAGTTGCTGTTTTTATCGTAACCGGTGCTTTGTTTTTTAGTTTTAGTTTAAGGAATATTCTTTTAAACCAGCAAAAAATTTATTTGCAGGAAGTAACAAAAAGAGCAACTATTGATTTTACCGGATATTTAGAAAGAGAAATGCAGGCTCTTAAGGCTATTTCCTCTATATTTTCGGATTTTTACAGTTATTCTTCTCTTGATGAATATCTTGCGATATTAGATAAACTTGCCAAGAGTTATGTCTTTAAGGATATAGGTTTGCTGTTTGTAAACAGTAAAATCGCTTACTTTGAAAACGGTGAGGTTAGGGAAGATTTTTTATCCCAAAATATTATTGATGAAGTCGCAAGCGGCAAAAGTATAATATCAAACTTGAGTTACGATCCTTTTACCAAACAACCGATTATTATTTATGCTACTCCGTTTATTGTTAATGACAAGGTGGAAGCAGTTCTTTTTGCAACCCAGAGAATTGAAGAATTTCAAAAAGTGCTTGCCAAATACAAGATTTCAGGTGAAGGTTTTACAGCTGTATTAAATAAAAAAGATCAGTTAATTGTGGATACAAGCCGGGAGTTTTTCGAGCCACAGAATTTGGAAGAATTACTTTCATTGCACGGTAAAGAAGGTTTACTTCTCTACAATAATTTACTAACCAATTTAAATAGTAATGATAAAGGGGGTATATTCAGTTATGTTACTGAAGGAAGAAGGGACCAAAAATTAATTTCTTTTGAAAAGATTTCAGTTTTAGGGCTTGAAGATTGGCATTTGATTTTTGTGGTTCCTTCTAAAGTAATATCTGTTTTACAAAAGAAAATATTTTTAGGCTCCTTAGTTTTCTGTTTTGCTTTACTTTTTTCCTTTGCACTTATTTTGGTTTTTATTGAAAAGAGGGAACATGAGCAAAGAAATACAATTTTTGATGCTGCTTTTAAAGATGATGTTACCGGCGGTTACAATATGGCAAGGTTTCGTTTGGAGATTTCCAAAATTTTAAAAGAAAAACAAGATCAAAATTTTGCACTTATCTTACTTGATATAGACAAATTTAAATTAATTAATGATCTTTACGGTTTTAGACAAGGGGATCTCGTGTTAAATCATCTTTCAAATGTTTTAAAAGATAATACTGATATTAACAAAGGCGAAATTTTTGCCCGTGTAATAGGAGATATATTTTTACTTCTGCTCAATTACAATGATGATAAAGACATTACCAACCGTTTGGATAAAATATATAAAGCGGTGCAAGATTGCTATGCCGTAACTGATATTCATTACAGTATAAACACTTATTTCGGTATTTATAAGATAACAGGAGATTTGCCTTTTTATTTAATGCTAGACAGGGCAAGCCTTGCTAAAAAAACAGCTAAAGAAAGTGTAAACAAAAAATATGTGTTTTATAACGAGGATACTTTTAAAAGCGTTTTACAGGATAAGGAAATAGAAAACAGCCTGTATCAGGCTTTGAGAAATGAAGAATTTCAATTATATTTCCATCCCAAATGTTCTTTTAACCCCGGTAAAATTTGCGGGGCTGAAGTCTTAACCCGTTGGCAAAATGCTAAAATGGGCATAGTTCCGCCGGAACAGTTTATTCCTATTTTTGAACGTACTGGTTTGATAATTAAATTAGATTTTTATATTCTTGAGCAGGTATTAAAGATTTTACGTTCATGGATAGATGCGGGGATAGCACCATGTAAACTTTCAATTAATTTTTCACGGTTACATTTGAAGGATGAATTAAGCCTCCCGAAAATAAAAATACTTTTGGACTTGTATAAAGTGCCTACAGATTTTTTGGAATTTGAAATAACCGAAAGTGCCGCCATGAATAATACTCCGGAAGCAAGAAAGTTTATAGACGGTTTGCATGCTATGGGTATATCAGTGGCGATGGATGATTTCGGTGCAGGATTTTCTTCCTTAAATGTATTGAAAGATTTACCTTTTGATACCCTTAAAATTGATAAAGAATTTTTACGTGATTTCGGCACTAATCCGCGAACAGCTTCAGTATTGGAAGGTGTCGTCGGTATGTTGAAGAATTTAAAAACATCTATAACATTTTAGATTATGGTGTGAAGGATGATGGAA
>CAMUXX010000023.1 GCA_947164805.1 uncultured Elusimicrobia bacterium
AAATTAAACTGTGCGGGTTAAAAAAACCGGTTCCCAAAACTTCACCGCGGGCAGACTCAAAACGCACTATAGTTCCTGCTTTGATAGAGGTATCAACCTTTTCAAGTTCGTTTGAAAATATCCAATAATGACCGTTTTTAATACGGTGTTCTTCTTTTTGTTTTAATTTTAGGGTTATCATTTATTTCTCCTTATTAGTAAACGGTATTTTTTGTTTGCACATGGGGCAAGAATCCGGCTCATATAAATCAAGCGGATAAGTTAAAAGAGCGCGAAGCGGCACATTTTCAAAAGCTAAATTTAAACCGTTTGAGCGATCCACCAACACCGCAACACCCATAATATTTGCATGATAGCGCTGCAAAATTTGAAGGGTTTGGTTTATTTTACGCCCCGTCATAAAAACATTGTCTACAATTAAAACTTTTTCTTTTTCTTCTATTTTAAGGGTTTCTTTTAATTCAATTTTACCGTCTTTAAATTTTGCACCCATAACGCGGGCCCCCATCACAACCGCCACTTGCGCAGCAAGCAGTAAACTTTCCGGTGAAGAAGCAAAAACAATATCTGCTTTTTTAGCAAATAGACTTGCAACACCGGCACCGAGTTTGGCTGCTAAACTGGGATATTGCAAAAGAATATCGGTATCAATATAAATTTGCGAATGCTTGCCGTTTGGCAAAGCAAAATGCCCTGTTATAAGAGCGTTATTCTCTTCAATAATACTAAGTAAATCCAAATGTTTTTTTAGCATATTATTCCTTATAATCTTGTTTAAATTTTTTAATTTCATTAAATTCTAAAACTTCTTTTTCACGCGCGGCTTGTATTTGTTTGCCTGCTTTTTTGGGACTCTTCATTTCAAGTTTGGGTTTTAACATGCTGCCATAAGTTACAAAAGCCAAGGCAGGATTGCCGGATTCGTCAGTCAAATTCTCTGATAATGCCCCACGCTTAGAGGTGTTTTTAAACATTGTAACTATATCCAAATTGAAATGTTCTTTAACCCAATTTACATTACCGCCGATAGCAGCAGAAATTACAGGTCCGTCAACATAAAAATTATTTATTAACATATCACCATCTTTAAAAGTTGTTGATGCGCTCATCACATCAAAAGGTGTATCTTTTAAAATTTTACCCATTTTAAACGAACCGGCCCTTTCCATACGGCTCATAATAACAAAGGGTTGATAGGCTATACCAAGCACTTTTTGGTTATCGGCAGCCTCCTGCAATTTATAGATTATGCCATTTGAAAGAGTGGCACTTATGCTGCCACCCAAGGTTTTCATCTGAGGAAGCAAATCAGTAAAATTAAATTTTGCATAAAAATTCTGGCCGGAAAGTACCGGGCTTGTAAATTTCTTAGCATAAACTGCCCCTTTAAAATTCCTCATAAAACCGGGCAAAGCCGGCCTAAAATTACGGAGCCAGGCAAGATCAGAAGTATCTTCCTGCCAATCCTTTTTATGATTAGGAGCAAGGGCTTGAACAAAATCTTCAACAATATCAAATATTTCCAGAGGATTTAATTCTATGGTAGAAAGCAACATCTTTACTTTACGTTTATTTTCCTGACGAACATTGGCGATAGCAACACTCATTTTCGTTTCTTTGCCGTTTAAAAGGCCGTTTTCTATTATGGCATAAAAATCTTGTTTTTTATAATCAAGCGAAGTATTACCTTTTATGGAACTTATTTTTTGGCGGCCAACGAGGAAAATACCGTCATGAACTACGGCACTCATTTTGTTAAAATTTTCTGTTGCCTCAAAAGTAATGTTTGCATTTTGTACGGTGAAATTAAATATTTTGGAACTTAATGAAGAACTTTTCAAATTTAATTTTTTGGTTTTAAAAACTGAATCTTCAAAATAAAATTTACCACCGACATCTAAATTACCTACCAAAGCAAAAGGTTTTAAAGGTTTATAATAATTTGCTATTTTTGATGAATCAATTTTTGCCTTAGTTACACTTATATCCCCGTTTAAAGTACCTGAACTTATAAAAAGCCCTGCCTCGGCAGCCAAATCAATGTCCTTATTTTTTAGTGTTAAAGACGAAACATCAATTTGGTTGAAATTATCTTTAGCAGAACCCGCAAAAGATATTTCCGTTTCCGGTAAAGAATATTTATCTTTTAAATCAAATAAGAAAGAGAAATCGCTTTCTGTTATTTTAGGAAGTTTTATTTTTAAATCAAGTTTCGGATCAACTAAATTGTTAGCATTTAATTTAATTTTTGCCGGGGACTTTAAAGCATATATATCAATATCTATATCCTTTAATGACATTTCTTTAGGTCTAAAATTCGCAAAATTTATTTCCCCTTTTGCCAAGGTTTCTGCCTCAATAATTCTATTGTTAAGTTTATTCCTAAGAATAAAATTAAGATCAAAACTAGTATTCTCATTAAATTGTAAATTATAAAAACGCAAGTTAAAACCGTTTAAGGAATGGCTTTTATTGTAAGCTAAGTCTTTATATGAAAATATACCGTTTTTTAACACCCAATCCTGTATAATGATTTCCCAAGGCGTACCTTCTTTAGTGGTAAAAGAAAATTCAGTACCTTTTGATGATCTATGTTTTCGTGTTTTAAGTTCCGGTAAATTAAATACTCCGTCTTTTGCTTTGGTAATATTTATAGCGGGAGTTTCAAAAACAGCCTCTTTTACAAAAACTTTACGTTCTAAAAGAGGCGTTAGTTCAAAATGTAAAGAAACTGATTTTATGGATATAAGTTCGCTATAATCTTGAGAAGTATTATCTACAACTTTTAAATCTTCCAACACAAAAGTTGAAGGCAAAACAAATTTAACCCTTGAAATATAAACATCCCTGCCAAAATATGTTTGAAGTTGTTTTGCGAATTGTGCACCTATATTATTTGCATTTACATAACGGATAGTTAAAAACCAAGCAAAAACACCTATTAAAAAAACTACGGTAACTATAAAAAATATTGTCCGTATAATATTCTTGGTACTAAATTTTATTGCTTTAAATAGACCTCTTTTTATTTTTTGTGCCGTCATAGATTACCTGCCCAAACAATAAATTTATGCATATACACAAAAAACATTTTCCAAAAATTACACGTTTGCATAAAAACTTCTTTGATAATAGATGTCGGCGCAATTATACCCGGAAATAAAAAATTTATAAATAAAATAATCAAGGTTAAATTAATTATGGCTATTAAAACAAAGGAAAACATCCCTCCGCCGGCAAGGGTAATATCGCTTTGTTCTGTTTCCGTCAAAGATTTATAAGTGTGGACTAAATGGAACATAACAAAAAAACCAAGCAAACCTAAAAATAATTTCTCATAATTTAAGATATCAGCCCGAAACAAACTTGTTATATAAAATAAAAGCGTAAAAACAAATGCATAAAGCGGTATACAATAAGGTGCCAGCAGAACAGAAGTATTTACGTTTATGTAATAAGCGTCTGAATGCATAACATTACTTTCTTCCTTAATTTTTATATCCGTTACTTCATAGCCGCAACACCAAGCTGCCAAGGCATGGCATATTTCGTGTGCGAAAACATATGGACGTGAAAAATTATAAACGTATTTATGCAAAATCAAATACACCGCTAAACCTAATAAAAACGGAAATGTTATTTGAAAATTCTTAATTATAGTTCCTATTACCCCCATAAAATCGTAAATAAAAAAACAGGCAAAAGGAAGCAAAATTATACCAATCAAAAATTTAAAAAACTGTTTCATATTAAAATTTATATAACCAATCTTTACTTCTGTATTTTGTTTGTGCCAACTGTTTGGCTTCATTTAAAAAATCTCGGTTTAAGATATAATTTTCAAAATTCTGAATATTCAAATATTTTAAAAAACCTTTAAGTAAAGCATCTTTTACTTTTTGGCTTTCTGCATCTTTAATTTGCAAAGAACCCTGATACAAAACCCTTTTTTCAAAACGCCTTAGCGCACCACCCAAAACTTTTTTACCGCCTTGCATTAAATCATCAGCAACAGGGTTTGTAAAACAGTTTTGCACTTTTCCCCCGGCAGTTTGAGGATTATAATCACTTTTTCCCTCATAAACACTTGCTAAAAAACCGGCTTTTTTAAGTTCGTCTTGTATAGCACTATGCAAAGCAGTATAAATTAAATTTGGCTGAATCCGTGACGGTAAATCAAATACTAAAGAAAATGTTAAATCATCCTTGTGCAAAACTAAGCCGCCGCCCGTCATTCGCCTTGTAAAAAGATTTATACCATGGTTCTTTAACTCTTCTTCCGCCTGAACAATTTTTTGCACATAACCGAAAGTTGCCTGAGGGCGTGCATCCCAGTTAAAAAACCTAATACACGGTGCGAAATTTGAAACCAGTAATTCATCAATAGCCATTTGCCCGTATGTATTAAGCAAAGGGCTGATAATCAGTTTTACTTTGTCCATCTCAAATTAGGTTCCCTTGCTGCACTAACTTCATCAATCCTTTTAACAGGGCAATTTAATGGTGCCTCATGTAAAACATCAGGAGTATGCAAAGCCTTATTATAAATGTCTTTTAACGCTTCAATAAATTTATCAAGCACCTGTTTATTTTCTGTTTCTGTTGGCTCAATCATCAATGCTTCAGGAACAATTAACGGAAAATAAATAGTGGGCGCATGGAAACCTTTATCAAGCAAATTCTTTGCTATATCAAGTGTTTTGACTGTTGGCATTTTTGTTTTATCAATAGTTAAAACACATTCGTGCATACACTTTGTATCGAAAAATGCAGGGAAATAATTTTTAAGTTTTACCCTTACGTAATTTGCATTGATAATTGCATTTTTGGCAATATCTTTTAAGGTATCTCCATCAAGTTGTTTTAAATAGCAATATGCACGGATTAAAATTGAGATATTACCGTAAAAACTTTTCATTTTGCCAATGCTTAATTTACTTTTTTTAGCAAAAGAGTATTTACCGTCTTTATAAACTACTCTCGGGTTTGGCAGGAAATCTTCCAAGCCTTGCCTGACGCCGACTGCACCTGCCCCCGGCCCACCGCCACCATGCGGAGTAGCCAAAGTCTTATGCAAGTTAATATGCATAATATCAACACCCATATCAGCCGGTTTAACAAGACCGATTAAAGCATTTAAATTTGCACCGTCCATATAAAGCAAGGCACCTGCCCTATGCACCATATCTGCAATTTGTAAAATGTCTTCTTCAAATAAACCGACGGTATTTGGTATTGTAAGCATTACAAGGGCCGTCTTTTCGCTTAATGCTTTTTGGAGTTCATTTAAATCTACTTTACCGTTTTGGGCAGATTTAATATTTACTACTTCACAACCTGCCATTGCCGCCGTCGCTGGGTTTGTTCCGTGTGCGGTATCAGGTACAATTATTTGTGTTCTTACTTTATCTTTGCGGTTTGCATGATAAGCACGTGCAATTAAAGCACCGCAAAATTCACCATGAGCACCGGCAGAAGGTTGCAAAGTGAATGCACTTAAACCGGTAATTTTTGCAAGCATATTATCAAGTTCATAAATAATTTGCAAAGTACCTTGGGCATTTGCTTCGGGTAAAGCAGGGTGTAAACTTGTAAAATTATCTAATGCAGATAAAATATCATAACTTTTTGGGTTATATTTCATTGTACATGAACCAAGCGGATAAAAATGTGTATCAAGGCAAAAGTTAAGGCGTGATAAATTCGTAAAATGCCTTACTGTATCAAATTCGCTGAGTTCCGGCAAATTGATTTCTGTTTTGCGTAAATATTTTGAAGGTAAAATATTTTCCGCTTTGCAAGAGGGGGTGCAAACTTTAACACCGCGTCTGCCTTTTACAGACTTTTCTATTGAAAGTATATTGTGCGGGTAAGCATTAGTCATTATTTTACCTCCTTTAAAATATTAACTAAAGCATCAATTTGTGCTTTAGTATTCACCTCAGTAGAACAAAGCAAAAGTTCGTTTTTAGCAAGTGCTATACCTGCCAAAAAACCTTTTTTGGCAGCAGCTTTTATTAATTTTGCGGCAGGAACTTTTGTTGTTACAACGAACTCATTGTAAAAAGGTGCTTTGTATTTTAGGGTAAAGCCGTCACATTTGCAAAGTTCCGTTTGCAAATAATGGGCATTTTCCAAATTCTTTAGGGCAACTTCTTTTAAACCTTCAGGCCCTAAAAGTGTGAGATAAATTGTTGCGTTTAAAGCGCAAAGTGCCTGATTTGAACAGATGTTTGAGGAGGCGCGTTCACGCCTTATATGTTGCTCTCTTGCCTGTAAAGTTAAAACGAAAGCGCGTTTGCCGTCTTTATCTTTTGCCATACCGCATAAACGGCCGGACATATTCCTTACGAATTGTTTTTTGCAAGTGAAAATACCGAGCGTCGGCCCGCCATAATTTAATGCATTGCCTAAACCTTGGCCTTCTGCGACTGCAAAATCGGCATCATAAGAACCGGGTGTTTGCAAAATGCCCAAACTTGTGGGGTTTACATTTGCAATAAGTAAAGAATTGTTTGTATGAACTAAAGAGGAAATTTCTTCCGCACTTTCAAGGCAACCGAAGTAATTCGGTGTTTGTAAAATAAATGCGGCGGCACCGTTTTTAAGAAGTGTTTCAAGTTGTTTTAAATCTGTTGTACCGTCTGTATTTAAAGGGACTTCTTTTAATTTAACTTCGGCATTTTTAAAATAAGTTTTTAAAACTTCGGCGTAATTTGGTTGCAAACCTTTAGTGTATAAAATTGTTTTATTATTTTTCAGATGTGTGGCTGCAAGGCAGGCTTCCGCTAAAGCAGTTGCACCATCATAATGTGAGGCATTTGAAATATCCATATCAAACAAAGCACAAATGCAACTTTGATATTCGTAAATGGCTTGCAAGGTGCCTTGGGATGCTTCTGCCTGATAAGGAGTGTATGCAGTTAAAAACTCCCCCCTTGTGCTTAAAGCATTAACGGCAGCAGGTACGAAATGTTCCTGCATACCACCGCCGGCAAAATTAATAAGCGGTTTATTTTTTGCCGCGATTTTTTTGACTTCAACGGTAAGTTCCTGCTCGTTTAGAGCAGAGGGTAAATTGATATTACCTTTAAGCAAAACTTGCGGAACGGGCAAAAGTTCGTCAAAACTTTTAACACCGATTTCCGCAAGCATTTGCGCTAAATCTTCTTTAGTATTTGAAGTGAACATATTATAAAGTTGCTTTATAAGCGTCAAAAGAAAGTAAATTTTTTACTTCATCTTGATTTGCAATTTTAATTTTAAATAACCAACCGTCCCCGTGCGGTGCCTGGTTTACTATGGAGGGGTTATCCGCAGCGGTTTGGTTTACTTCAATAATTTCCCCGCTGACAGGCGCATAAATATCGGAAGCAGATTTTACTGATTCTATCACGCAGCAGCTTTTACCTTGTTCAACTTTTGTACCGATTTTGGGGAGTTCCACAAAAACAATATCGCTGATTTCATGTTGGGCGTGATCGCTGATACCGACGGTTGCGACCCCATTTTCAATATAAGCCCACTCATGTGTGGCTGCAAATTTACAATTTTCTTGATTATACATTTTTACACCTCACTAAACTCTGTTTTTATAAAACGGCATTTTTATTTTTTTGGCAGGCAATTTACGCCCACGCACTTCTATTTCAACTGTTGCGCCTTCTTCTAAATCAGCAGGCACGTAACCGGCGCAAATACCTTTAAACAACGGGGAGTAGGTGGCACTTGTAAGTTTACCGATTTGTTTCCCGTCTTTAAAAACCAAACATCCTTCCCGCGCAACACCTGCCGTTTGCAAAAGGAAACCGGTCCATTTTTCCTTAACACCGGCCTCTTTTACGGCGACCATTTTGGCTTTGGCGGTAAAATCTTCTTCTTTTTTAAGTTTCACTACCCATCCGCAAGAGGCTTCATACGGATTACGTGTTTCATCCATATCACTACCGCTTAAAAGATAACCTGCTTCAAGGCGTAACACGTCGCGCGCGCCAAGCCCGCAAGGTATAAAACCATTAGCAAGACACCAATCAAACAATTTATTTATTGTTTGTGCATCCCCCATAATTTCTACGCCATCTTCGCCGGTATAACCGGTGCGGGTAATATAGACCGAAGCATCAAAAATTTTATCTTGTTTTATGTGGAAACGTGCAATTTCTTTAATTTGCGGAACTAATTTTTCCAATATATCTAAAGCCTTAGGGCCTTGAAGTGCTAGCATAGCATAATTATCGGAAACATCACTAATTTCCACTTTATATCCGGCAGATTTTTTAACAAACCAATTATAATCTTTATAACGCGTGGCGGAATTTACTACAAGCAAAAACTCATTAGGGTTAATGCAAAAAGCGATAATGTCATCAATAATACCGCCGTCATCATTTAAAATATGTGCATAAGCACCGGCGCCGGGTTCTTGTTTAAAATTATTTGTGGCGACATTTTGCAAAAATGTATAGGCATCTTCACCTTTAAAAATTATTTGCCCTATGTGGGAAACATCAAACAAACCGGCAGCATTTCTTACAGCTTTATGTTCGGCAATAATACTTTCATATTGGACAGGCAAAAGCCAGCCATGAAAATTAACCATACGCCCACCAGCTTTAAGGCATGCGTCATAGAGGGGTGTTTTCTTTAAATTATCACTCATAAAACCTCCGCGGGACTATAAAAATATTATATAAAATAATGATGTCTGTTACTTAGTTCTTTTTTGTTTTTATTTGGCCTTGCCGAAATCCCTAATTTCATCATAAATTTCGTATAGTTTTTGTACTCCGTTTTCCAATACATAATAATGGTGTATATAGGGAACTAACAAAGCAAGACATAAAACTGATAACACGCAAAACGGTATACCGTATGAAGGATTGTTTAAAAAGCATGAACAAGCAATGGTAAATATCGTCAAAAATGCAAACAGTACTGTAACAATCAAGTGAATTAACCTTTCATGCTGAAAGAACTTAATTTGGACCAACATTTCACGCAAAATTTCCTCTTTATTTTGCTTAAGAGTACCTTTTCTTATTTCATCAGCGAAATTCATCATTACCTTAACATAATTTTTAATTCTTTTTCCCATATCTTAAAACCTCATTTTTTATATAGAGATATTATATAAAATAATGCTAAAATTTCACAGGTTTTTTATATTTACAATATCACAGAAATTTGTTATTATATAAAAAAAGGAGTTTTGTAATAAATGTAAGCCCACATATCGGGCTTAATAAAGTTTTAACCTGTTTTTGGAGCCGTATTACGGCAGCGTAAAACGCATATCTAACACCAAAATCAGTTCGTTACAGGCACGAAATTGACAGAATTGCAAACTGTCGGTTTCGTGCCGAGTGTTTGTTCATAAGAACAAACTACGGCTGTTATATTTGGGTTTGTTAGATAGCTCAGGTATGAGAGCCGTTCTTAATAACTTCCTGCTATACACCTCCAAGAATAGCTTAAAAAATTGGAGGTAAAATGAAAAAAGAAAATAATAATAAATCAGGTTTCACATTAATAGAAATATTAATTGTGGTGCTTATTATCGGGTTACTTACAAGTATTGCTGTTCCCGGTTATAGAAAAGCGGTGGAAAAGAGCAAAGTCGCTGATGCCTTGACCACTATGCAGGCAGTAGCAAAGAGTGAGCATGGTTTTTACCTTGCTAAAAACACATACACTAAAGACTTTGCTGACCTTGATA
>CAMUXX010000024.1 GCA_947164805.1 uncultured Elusimicrobia bacterium
TGCTGGGCGTAAACTGCCATCCACTGCTTTACCCTTTGGGCTGCTTTTTTAATAAAATAGGTGGGTTTTCCTTTGATATGATGTTCCCTGTTCTTGCTGCCTATATCGCTTCTGCAATTGCGGATAAACCGGGTTTTATGGTTGGTTTTGTGGGGGGGCTTATTGCGAGGTCCGGGTTTTCATTATTTCCGCAGGCGGAGTGGCAATCTTCAGGCTTTTTGGGTGCCCTTATTGCAGGTTTTGCCGGCGGTTACATTATAATCTTACTTAAAAAACTAACCAAAAAATTACCATCTTCTTTAGAAGGTATAAAAACAATTCTGATATACCCCGTTTTCGGGCTTTTAATCATGGCTGTAATTATGGTATTTATAGTTAATCCTCCAATGTCTTATGCGAACAATGCAATAAACGGTTTTCTTAATTCTTTAAGCGGCGGCAGCAAAATTTTACTTGGTGCTATTTTAGGGGCAATGATGTCTATTGATTTCGGCGGGCCGATTAATAAAACAGCTTATGTATTTGGCACGGTATCCTTAGCAAGCCAACAATATGAAATTATGGCTGCTGTAATGGCCGGCGGTATGGTTCCGCCCCTTGCCATAGCGTTCAGCACCTTATTTTTTAAAAAATTATATACGCAGCAAGAACGTCAAACAACAGTCGGTAATTTTATTATGGGCCTATCTTTTATAACGGAAGGCGCTATTCCATTCGCCGTAGCAGATCCTTTAAGAATAATTCCGGCTTGTGCTTGCGGTTCTGCCGTTGCGGGTGCTTTAAGCATGTTATTTAAATGCGGTTTACCCGCACCACATGGCGGTGTCTTTGTAATTGGAATCATAACAAATGCTTTTTACTTTTTATTGTCAATTTTAATTGGTGCTTTAATCGGAATGGCCTTAATTACGATTTTTAAAAATATTAAAATACGGAGAGTTTAAACCATGATACAATTTACCTATAAAATAAAAGATCCTGCCGGGATACACGCTCGCCCAGCAGGCATTTTAGTCAAACTTGCAAATGGGTTTAAAAGCACGATAACTGTCTCAAAAGCAGGAAAAAGCGGGGACTTAAAACGTATATTTTCCATAATGGCACTCGGTGCTAAACAAGGTGAACAATTAGATATACACATTGAAGGAGAAGACGAAAACCAGGCAAAAGAAGCCATTTTGAAATGCCTGCAAGATAATTTTTGATATGAGTAAAATATTAACTGGAATCGGAATTTGCGGAGATTTGGTTATAGCACCTTTGTTCTATTGTGAACAAGAGATATCTTTGCCCACAGAAAATATTACCGATATTAACTCGGAACTCACTCGCCTTAATCAAACAATATCCCTTGCAAAACAAGAATTATCCGACTTGTATGAGAAAACATTGAAACAATACGGGCAGGAAAAGGCCTCAATTTTTGAAGTTCACCAAATGATGCTTGATGATCCTGATTTTTATGAAAGTATAAAAAATTTCATTGAAAATAAAGAAAATATTTTTCAGGCCATACAGAAAACTGCACATAATTTTGCCAAAATGCTCGCTGATACCGATGATCCTTATATGCAAGCACGTGTTGCTGATATTAAGGATATTTGCAAACGTTTAATTTCAATTTTACTTGGCACTAAATCTAATTATATGATGGAACAACCATCTATAATTTTAGCAAAGGATCTCACCCCAAGCCAGGTAGTAACTTTTGACGAAAGTAAAATTTTAGGCTTTGCTTTACAAGAAGGATCTGCAAATTCCCATGCTTCAATTTTAGCTAAAGCAAACTCAATAACTACCGTTATAAACTTAAAAGAAATTGACAAAAATTGGAACGGAAAAACAGCAATTTTAAATGCCCATACGGGGACTTTGATTATTGACCCATCACCGGAACAAATAAATCAAGCCAAAAAAGATTTAGAAATAATTAAAAATCAAAAAATTGCCTTGGAAAAATTAAAAGGCACCAAAACTTCCACTAAAGATGGTAAAACCATAAAACTTTATGCAAATAAAAATGATATTGAAGATATTGATAAAGCCTTAAACCAAGATCCGGAAGGTTTTAGTTTATTTAGGACGGAATTTACTTATTTAAAAGCTTCTGCTTACCCTACGGAAGAAACACTTTTTAATGTTTATAAAGAAACTTTAATAAAAGCAAAAGGCAAAGAAGTTGTCTTCAGGACACTTGATATAGGAGCAGACAAAACCGCCCCATATTTCAATCTACCTAAAGAAGAAAATCCTGCCTTGGGCTTGCGTGCAATAAGATTATGCCTCACGCGCCAGGAATTATTTAAAACACAATTAAGGGCAATTTTAAGGGCTGGAGCCTTCGGTAATGCTTTAATAATGTTTCCTATGATTATATCCGTAAAGGAACTTGATAATACCCTTACCATTTTAAATGAAGTTAAACAAGAATTAAAAACACAGGCAATATCCTTTAAAGAAGATTTACAAGTCGGTATCATGATTGAAACCCCTGCTGCGGCATTGATAAGCGAAGACCTTGCCCCTAAAGTAGACTTCTTCAGCATAGGCACTAATGACCTTACTCAATATACTTGTGCGCTAGACAGGCAAAACCGCGAACTTTTACCCTTTTTGGATACACATCACAAAGCAGTGTTAAAACTGATAGAGATGACCGTACAAAATGCCCATAAATATAATAAATGGGTTGGTATTTGCGGGGAACTTGCCTCCGATATGACTTTGACAGAAACTTTTTTGAGGTTCGGTGTTGACGAACTATCTGTTACACCTCCCAATATACTTCCTATAAGGCAAAAAATTCAATCTTTAGATTTAAGCAAATAAAAAACAAAAAATTAGCCAGCAAAAATGGAAGAAACAAAACTTATCTGTAAAAATACCCCTGCGTTTGCAGGGGTATTTTAAATTGCAGATTACTTAATTAGAACTTAATGTTCATACCAAGTTGAACTGCGGTCGGTGAACCTGTAAAGTGTTTGATATTGCTTAATACTGCACCGGTTAAGTTGAAAGAAACATATTCGTTATGATTGTAAACGACTTTTGCTTCCCAGCTGTTACCGCCGAAGTGATTATCTAATTCACCGGTATAGAAATCTAAACCAAGACCCCATTTTTGGAGGTTTGCAAATTTCATGCATAAACCGGCATTGATAACTTCCCAACTATTAACAAGGGGATTTATACCGACGATACCTATTGCTGTACCGAACATTAAGCCCGGGCGATAGTTACCAAAGGCTACAAAATTCTTTTCAGATTTCAAATAGGTTACGCGCGGGGTAAATGTTACGTCATCTGTAGCAATAGGTAAAGCTAAATCTGCTTTAACTAACCAGCCTTTTTCACGGGCGCCGTAGTTTCTTGCAAATTCTGCACCTAATTTGACATTATCATTTTCAAAAGTAGGTTTAACACCCCAGAAACCCCAAGCTGCTTGTCCTTTTTGTCTAATGTCATAGACATAAGCAGAGGCGGAAAGTTCTTCGCTGAGTTTTACATCTAAATCTAAACCGCCGAGGTTTTGATCAGTTGTAGGAACTGGATAACCCGGAAAAGGTACAGGCGCATTTTGCATAGAGAAATAAGCAGCTGTTAAAGCAAATTTTTCACCATTATATCTAACGGTTGCACCGTCAAGAGAGTTATAATTGTTACCAACTGCATAGCCATAATCAGGACCGAAATACATTACAGCGCTTTTTTCATCACCGTAAAATTGGCGGCCGACTTTGACTTCCAAAGCATCAAACACATTGGAAATGTTAACATAGGCTTCTGCTACAAAAGTGTCATTCCAAACATTTTGAACTCTTTCACCTACTTGAGCATCTTGACCAAAGATGTTTCTATGGGCAAATGTTAATTGGGCACGAACATCTTCAACTAAATCTGCACCAAGACCGACTAAAACGCGGTTTGTTGTACCTCTCATATCGGCAAGAGGCGCACCAACGTTTTTATCGTTGACGTTTAAACCGATGGTTTGAATATCACCGGTGACATATACATTTTCAACAGCAAAGGCAGGTGCAAATAATGCAAAAGCCAATACTGCAACGAGTAGTTTTTTCATTTTCCCTCCTTTAGGAATTAATTAACTTACTACCCATATACTTTAAAACTTTAAAAGCAAAATGTCAAGCCCTAAAAGATGAAATCTGCAAATTTAATGTTTAGCCGCCTAATTCTTTTTGGTAAATTTTGATTTTTCAGCTCCTAAAGTACCGAGATGTCGCTTCGCTCCCCGTTCTTCTTGGTACTTGTCGTCACAGTAAAAATCAAAATTTCCTCAAAAATACTTGTCGGGTTTTGTACACGGTTTGACTTTATTAAATAAAGAAATTTCTTTTACTTTTGTCAAGCCATAAAAGAATTTGACGGCTAAAAAATACAAGATGTATATTCCCTATTTTTATAAATTAAACTAAAGAATTATATATAATATAAGTATGAAAAAATTATTTATACTTTTTGCAGTTGTTGTTTTTACCTCGGTGCAAGTATTTGCACAGACCGCGCTCATCGTCAAACAAGACGGTGCGCGTGTTTATTTAGATATTTCCGAATTTAAGGAAAAACCTAAAGTAAACGATACTTTTACTGTTACCTTTTGGGGCGGTGAACTTAAAAACCCAAAGACAGGAAAAGTACTTGGCAAAACCATTGAACGCCGCTTAAACGGGAAAATTACCGAAGTGGAACCACTCTATGCCGTAGGTACTATTAATAATATCGGTAAAGGAGATAAACTTGAGGGCCTTGAAGCAAATATTACAATTTTACCGATTGTACAATATACCACTGTGCCTCAACCGCAACAAAATGCACAACAAAATAATTTGACCCCACTCTGGCAAAGCGCACCACTTGAAGGCAAGGCCCTTGCCTTTACCGCCGGCGATATTATGGGCAGCGGCGAAAACAATTTAGTTATTGCCTACGAAGATAATAATATCATTTCCTATAATTTACAGAACAATAAATTAAATAAAGTTACCGAGTTTAAATTAAGCCCTTTAAACAAAATTATTTCCTTAGATAATGGCGATTTAAACGGTAATAATAAAGCGGAAATTTTTGTTTCATATTTTGATACAGCCAAAAATAATTTTAATACTTCAGTTTATGAGTTTGAAAATAATACTTGGGCGGAAAAGGCAAATTTCCGCGGGCTTGTTAAAGGCATTGCACCTTATAATAAGGAACGCATTTTGTATACGCAAAATATAAATAATATGTCCGGCAAATTTAAACCTTTAAACCCGGCAGTTTTAAAGTATAAAGACGGCAAATACGAAGCCGGGGAACAATTAAAAGCTTATAAATTCCAAAGCATTTACGGTTTTAATTTAGGTAAATTTGATGGCGATAAAGACCAAGTAATATACACACAATCAAGTGGCAAACTGCGCTTGCAATTTGACAAAAAAAGTTCTTATATTAACAGTCCGTCTGAATTTAATTTTGCATCCACACCAAACAGAATTAAATTTGACAATGATATAGTTAAATTTTATTCTTCCCTTGCTTTATATAGCGGTGAAGGGGGGATAATTATTGCCGGGCTTGAAAATAAGGCTAAACTCGGCATATTATCAAGCACCTTCGGTTACTATCAAAGCGGAAAACTTATTTTGCTTAAATGGGATGGTTCTTCCTTAGAAAGTTTTGCTGATGCACCGCTTGGCGGTTATACAGTAGATTTAATGCAGGGTTCTCTTGGCAATTATCAAGATGTTTTAATTATACCGTTTATTACAAGTGCAGGAAAAACGACTGTGCTACTATATCCGGCAAAATAAATTTACAATTAAAAACCCCGGCTTTAATCGGCCGGGGTTTTTGTTTGATTTTAAAAAGCAGGATTATAAAACCCTTTTTGTAATTGATTTGATTTTTTATTTATTGCTTCTGTTAATTCTTTTTCTTGTTGTTCGGCAATCTTTTCAGGCGAGATATAAAAGCCATATTTTTCTGCGCCCTTTTCAAATGCGGAACAAATTTTTTCTTTGTCCATTATTTTTGATTCATAAGAATCTGATTTATTGTTTAATACACGACGGCAAGCCTTGACATTTAAAGTAATGATATGTTTCTGATTATCATTAGAAACAAGGCCATTTTCGCCAAACATTTTCCATCCTTCTTCATTGAGCAAAAGATACATTTGTTTTTGTTTTGTACCTTTATAATATTCTTTCTCAGCTTCATCTCCCCATTGTTCAGGGAAAATTATAGAATCAAACCAATGCCCTACAACTTCAGACAAAAGATTTTTGGATTTTTTTTCTTCGGCACCACGTTTCATCTCATTTAATATTGTATGCAATTTGTTACGTCTATTATTAAGTTTTTGAAAATTTATGTGATTTTTGAAAATCGGATCCTGTTCATAAGGTGTCATAAATATTTCAGGACTGACATACTTATATATGTTATCAAATTTTAATTCTTTAGATAAATATAAAGTATTGAAAATTGTTTTGCCTGTCATCATTTCAAAATTTGAATATCTATCCATGAAAGAATTTTCTCCCTTTTGCCAAACTTTCATTAAAAGATGTTCAATATCTTCTTGTAACCATGTGTTACGGAAAATTTTGTAAAAATCGTTATATTGTTTTACATTAAGTTTTCTTGCATTTTGACTGTTATATTTGTTCATATATAAAGATTCTAATGCGTCAGCTATCTCAAAATCAACATTTATCACATTAAAGTTTTTATATTCAGAGTTATATCTATTTCCAAATAAAGCATGGGCAACAAAATCATTGCCATCGATACGGTCCATAGTACATAAGGGTTGTTGAGACTTATCATTTTCTTGGATATAACAATCCGGGATACTATTTACGTATTCCTGTAATTGCGAAAAATTTTTTAACCCTAACAAATTCTTAATTGTATCTTGGAATTCTCTTTTGTAATTATAGCTAGGAGAACCTGCGCTTGCAAATAATGATAAGCCCATTACTCCGAGTATTACGATAGATAATACTTTAATCAATTTTTTCATATTTACCTCTCTGTTTTATATATTTTTAATCGGAATTTTTATACCGCTATAAAACTTCTACAATTTTATTTTAGCAGTTAATACCAAATAAAAAAAGGGTCCTATGGCCTATAAAGCATATAGGACCTATTGACAGTATAATTTTTGCAGTTTGTAGGAAAATTTGCTATAATATGTATGTTGCAAGAAATTGCGACGATAATTTTGAAAATTTTATTAGTTTTAAGCCCAGTTGGCGCAGTGGTAGCGCGTTCCCTTGACATGGGAAAGGTCACAGGTTCAAATCCTGTACTGGGCACCATTTAAAAAACCCACGGTTTAAGGTGGGTTTTTTAAATGGTCAGTAGCGAGCCAACTGCTTGGCTCGCGGTAGGATTTGAAGCCCGGAGCGATGTTTTTGTTTGAAGCACGAAGTGCTGAAAGGCAAAAACCGCGAGGGCCGGGGTGGAGGAAAATTCCGTCAGGAATTTTACCGTAACCCAAATCCGACTGTACCGGGCTACTTTATATATATGAATATACCAAAACATATCGCTATAATTATGGACGGTAACGGCCGTTGGGCTAAACTTAAAAACCTTCCGCGCAAAGAAGGGCATAAAGAGGGGGCAAACTCCGTTGAAGCCGTCGTACAAACCGCTTTAAAAGAAGGTATTAGTGTTTTAAGTTTATATGCATTTTCTACGGAAAATTGGGCGCGCCCCAAAACCGAAGTTACCTATTTAATGCAACTGCTTGCCAATACTTTAAGTAAATTTACCGAAGAAAAATATAAAGATGTCAAACTTGTTTTCAGCGGCAGACGCAAAGGATTACCTAACAAAATTTTAACTAAACTTGACAAAGTTATAGAAGCTACAAACGGTAAAAAGAAATTAACTTTAAACCTTTGCTTAAATTACGGTGCAAAACAAGAAATTACCGACGCAGTAAACAAAATACTTGCACAAGGTAAAACAAAAATTACCGAAAGCGATATTGAAAAAAATTTATATCAAAATTTACCCGCACCTGATCTTATTATAAGAACATCAGGTGAAGAAAGGCTTTCAAATTTTTTGCTTTGGCAAGCTGCATACAGCGAATTTTATTTTACAAAAACCCTTTGGCCTGATTTTAAAGGGGGGGATTTGCTTAAAGCAATTTCTGCCTTTTCCCGACGGGACCGCCGTTTCGGCACAAGAAAATAGTACCCAAAGGACCTATTCGACATTAGGCCTAAGTTCCCTTGTAGTTTACCTTAATAACTCATAAAATATTTGTAGATGAGGCAAGCAACAATGCTAAGTAATAAAGATGCCTATATTAAGGAGAAAAAAATGAAAAAGAGAAATCTAGCAGCAACCTTGGCAATTATTGCCATTTCCGCCGTTCCGTTAATGGCGCAGAATATTGTTGATCTAACTGCAGGAGGATCTATAGAACTTGGCAGAATTGGCGCAACTGTTCTGGAAGGTGTACAACATCATGCAAAAGAACTACAACAACAAAACGATGCAAAACCCAATACAGATAGACAAAAAATTGCAAGAGTTAAAAAACTTATTCTTAGATCACAAGGTATCTTTGAGGGATCTAACTGGAGTGCAGGTTATGGAACAGGCGGTGGCGGATCAAGTTTTAATTTATTCTCCAATAATAGGTATTACAATACTGCACAACTTGCTACAGATCTTAGTAAAGAAGATTTAAAAACGTTCTTAGAAAATAACCAAGAAGCATTAGATAAAGTTGCAGATTACACTACAGAACACAGAAAAGCAGTGATTGCCCATAATGACTTTGAAACATTGCTTGTGCTCGGTGTCAACCCTATTGAAGCAGCATATAGAACAGGAACTAAAATGTCTTTAACAAAAGAGATTGAAACAGATGAGTTTATATATACAATTGAATATCCTCATTGTTATATTGAATCTTTCGTAGATCCTGATCCAGCGGCTTCTTACGGTGGTTCAAAAGCAATAACTGAACTTAAGAAAATAACAGGAAGTGCTACCTTTAAAGAAATTATGGAACTAAAA
>CAMUXX010000025.1 GCA_947164805.1 uncultured Elusimicrobia bacterium
GAAATCTCGTATTTTAAGAAAATTCTGGGACAAAATAAACTACTTCCACTGGTAATTTATAATACATAAATTTACCCCCGGGTTGAAATAACACCCGGGGGTTTTTGTTTGTAAATAATTTAAACTTATTTAAACAAGTTTTCTAAAGAGCGGGTATTGGCTTCTTCAGACATTGTTTTAATAAGTTCGTCTTGGGAAACAGTTATATTTTTACCGCTTCTTAAACGGATGGTAACTGTGTTTGTTTCCGCTTCTTTAGCACCTATAATCAAAGTGTAAGGCACTTTTTCTATATGTGCGGTGCGTATTTTGGCACCCAACTTTTCAGGGCTTGCATCAAGTTCTGCACGAAGGCCTGCTTGTTTCATTTTAGCAAGCAAATTTTGTGCGGCTTCAAGTTGTGCATCTGTTAAAGTTAAAATCTTTGCCTGTAAAGGTGCAAGCCAAAGGGGGAACAAACCGCCGTAATGTTCAATTAAAATACCTAAAAATCTTTCAATAGAACCAAGCATAGCGCGGTGTACCATTAAAGGTCTTTCCCTACCTTCTTTGGCAACATAAGTTAAATCAAAGCGTTCGGGCAAATTAAAGTCAAACTGAATTGTGGAAAGTTGCCAAGGGCGGCCTATTGCATCAATCAGTTTAATATCAATTTTAGGCCCGTAAAATGCCGCTTCGCCTGCGTGAGAAGTAAAAGGTATATTATTCTTCTTTAAAACGCTTTCAAGGGCTTCTTGTGCCCGGTGCCAATCATCTGCAGAACCGGTATAATGTTCCGGATGTGCTTCATCCCAAGTTGAAAGTTCTACTTTATATTTTTCAAAACCAAAAGTCTTAAAAATATGTAAAGCAAAAGCAAAACAATCTTCAATTTCCTTTTCTATCTGGTCATGTGTACAGAAGATATGGGCATCATCTTGCGTAAACCCTCTAACACGAAGTAAACCATGCATTACACCTGAACGTTCATAGCGGTAAACCGTACCGAGTTCGCTAAGGCGCAAAGGCAAATCGCGGTAACTTCTGAGTTGTGCATTATAAATTGCAATATGGAAAGGGCAGTTCATCGGTTTTAACTGATATTTTTGCCCGTCAACCTCAATAGGTTTAAACATATTTTCGCTGTAAAAATTGGCGTGGCCTGATTTTTCCCATAAGTGTAAGTGAGCAATATGGGGAGTATAGACCATATCATAACCGCGTGCCAAATTTTCATTTCTTATCCAATCTTCCAAAATTTTGCGGAGCATCCCACCGCGCGGTTGCCATAAAACCAAACCGGGGCCGACATCCTCAGTAATAGTAAAAAGTTTTTGTTCTACGCCGAGTTTGCGGTGGTCGCGTTTTGCGGCTTCTTCTTGCTGATGAATATAATTTTTAAGTTCCTCTTTATCGTTAAAGCAAAGGCCGTAAATGCGTTGCATTTGGGGGCGTTTTTCATCACCGCGCCAATAAGCACCGGCAATATGGGTAAGTTTAAAACTGTTTACCTGGCCACTGTGTTCTACATGCGGGCCGCGGCATAAATCGGTAAAATTACCCACGGTGTATGTGGTAATTTGGCCGTCTTCAAGTTCTTCAATAAGTTCTGTTTTAAAGACTTCACCGCGGTCTTTAAAATATTTCAAAGCATCTTGTTTGGAAATTGATTTGCATACAAAAGGGTGTTTGGCCTTGCAAATTTCCTTCATTTTATCTTCTAAAGTTTTTAAATCTTCCGGTGTAAATTTATGTGTTGTATAAAGGTCATAATAAAAGCCGTTTTCAATGGCAGGGCCAATACCGAATTTAGTATCAGGGAAAAGTTCCTGTACTGCTGCCGCTAAGATATGCGATGCACTATGTCTTTTTTTATTTAAGTCTATATTTTCCATATTAATTTCCTTCTTTCACACATAAATTTAAACTTTTTAAAAGCAAATATGCTCCTAAAAAGGTATAATTATTTTAGCATTTTTTGAGAGGTTATACTAATTATGAAGGATTTTTTAAAGAAATATCTATTACCTTTAAAACAAGATATCCCGCTTTTTACCGTCTTAGCTTTACCGGGTCTTGCCATGTTTGCGGTCGGTTTAAACCAATTTGAGGCTATCGGGGGACTTTCTTTAACACTTGGCCTTGCAATTAAATTTATTTGCGAACTTTTAACTTTAGCGGTTATTTTCTATTTCTTTCACTTTTTGGGCATTAAACGCATTTGGGCATTGGCACTTGTTATATTTTTATACTACATAACTCTGTGTGCGGACCTTGCCATTTTAATTTATTTCAAAGAGCGTTTTGTTTCAAAATATTTAATGACTTTGGGTGGTGCAAATTATAAATTTATGAGAGACATTCGTCTCTTAACTATTTTCTTATTATTATATTCACTTGCTTATTTTGCTATTAAAAAATTGTGGGTTAAGACAAGTTTTAAACAAAGTACAAAAAAACTTGCGGTTTGTGCGGTGCTTTTGCTTATAATTTCCTGTCTAAGCCCCATAAAACATATCGCAACAGAGCAAGCATTTTACACAAATCTTTTAATGGATACACCTATTATTAATCTTGTCAAAGATATTGTTACAAATAAACCGAGTTATCAAATTGTGCAACAACTTCCGCCCGAACTTGAAGAACTTGCACAGGAATATAATTTATTTACACCGACAAATTTCAAGAATAAAAATACTTATAAAAAAATTATTTTGATTACAACAGAGGCCCTTTCAAATAAATTCATTTCCACTTTTAACCCTAATATTCCTCCGGAAGCCAGTTCCATTTACGATGGCCTTTTGTATTTTTACCCTTATGCCTCTTTAAAGCCGGTAACACTTTCCACTCTATACGGTTTAAGTGTAATATTTTCAGGCCACCCAAATGCGGAACTTTCTTTTAAAAACGGATACCCGTTATCTTTTGTCAAAATTTTACGCGATAACGGTTTTAAGACGGTTTTTATCCGCGGCGCCAATGAAGAATATATGAACGAACATATAACCTTCAAAAAAGCCGGCTTTCAGGAAATTTACGGTGCCGCCACTTTTGAAAGAGATCCGAAATATGCCGCATCCGTTGCTTGGTGGGGTTTAACGGACAGGAAACTTTTTGACTTCGTTATAGAATATCTTAAACAACATAAAAATGACGAGAAAATATTTATTGACATCTTAAATGTTGACACCCATGTTCCAACCGGCCGCACCGATTATTTAGGCCAGGAATATATGGAAATTACCGACATAAACCCAAAAATTGAGGCTCTTTATAAAAAACCCACTATGCCGCGTGCTTTTGCAAGGCATAATGAAGATTTGGGGCGTTTCTTGAAAAATTTGCAAGACGAGAATTTACTTGACGAAGATACCCTCTTAATTATTACCGCGGACCATCCGTTCTTTGCCAACCTTGAAGGAGGGGGGATATATAAAGGCGCACGCCCTATGTTTAATGAAGTACCGATAATATTTATCTCTAAAAAACCGATTGAAGAAAAAATTTCAGGCGATTTATTTAAGTCCCAACAAGATATTGCACCCACGGTTTTGGGCCTTGCCGGGCTTGATATACCGCGCGGAATGTTTGGCAGAAGCATTTTTGATAACCAAGCCCACACTGTTTTCAATATGAAAGACGGCTATGTAAAAGTAAGCAATACAAGCGGCTCAAAAATTGTACCTTTCGGTTCTAAAGACAAACAAAATAAAGCCTTGCTGGAACTTTTAAACACCGCATTAACGGAGGAAAAATGAATTTCTTTTTAATTAGCCTAGGATGTCCCAAAAATTTAACGGATTCGGAAGACTTTTGCGCACGCCTTCTTGCCCACGGGCATAATTTGGTTTTTGATGTAAATAAGGCCGATGCCGTCTTAATAAACACTTGCGGTTTTTTGGCAAGTTCCGTCAAAGAAGCGGAAGAAAATATTAAATATGCCCTAAAACTAAAAAATGCCGGTAAAATAAAAAAAGTTTTTGTTACAGGTTGTATGGTGGAACGCCTTGGCAAAAGTGTTTTAAAAAAGTTTCCTAAAATTGACCTTGCATTTTCCATTAAAGCACAAGATAATATTGAAAATATTTTGGGTAAAAAAGGTTCACTTTTACCATCAATTTCAAAAACTTTACATGCACCGGAATTTAAAATGGGCCTAACATTACCGCATACCGCATATTTAAAAATTGCCGACGGTTGCAATAACCGCTGCTCTTATTGCACTATTCCGTTTATACGCGGCATTTACCGCAGCAAGCCGCTTGAAGAAGTTTTGGAAGAAGCAAAAATAATGGCAAAATCGGGCGTAAAAGAAATCAGTTTAATTGCACAAGATACCACCTCTTACGGGCAAGATTTATACGGTAAACCGCAACTTGAAAAACTGCTTAAAAAACTTGTTAAAATTAAAGGGCTTGAGCGTTTTAGAATAATGTATGCTTACCCGCACCGCGTAACGAAAGAACTTGCAAAAATTATAGCAGGCGAAGAAAAAATTTACCCGTACCTTGACTTGCCGCTCCAGCATATTTCCGCACCGATTTTAAAGGCTATGAACCGCCACTGCGGGCCTGAGCAGATAAAAGAGGTCTTGGCTATGCTCCGCGAAACTGTTAAAAATATTGCAATACGCACAAACTTTATTGTCGGTTTCCCCGGTGAAACGGAAGAACAATTTGAAGAACTTAAAAATTTTGTTCGTGATTTTAAATTTGAAAACGTGGCCGTCTTTGAATATTTTAGGGAGAGGGGGGCAAGTTCTTACAATTTTAAAAAGCAAATTACCGCCGCAGTTAAACGCCGCCGCGCTTTGGAACTTGAGGCAATACAAAGCCGTGTTGTTGACGGTATAAACAAAAAATTAATCGGCAAAAATATTGAAGTTATTGCAGATACTCCGCTACTTGGCCGCACCTACAAAGATGCACCCGATATTGACGGAACTGTAACTTTTGACAAACCGGTTACACCCGGCAAAATATTTAAGGCCAAGATAATATCCGCCGTCGGTTATCAAAGAAAAGCAAAAGTTAAATAATATTACTTTATAACTTCAGCAACAAGTGGGCGGAGTTTAGGTTTCTTCGCACCGATATCATAGGCCTGTTTAAACAATGCAACACCGTCAGCCAGGCGTTTTGTATCGTCGGCATAAATATGGGCAATAATATCGCCTTTTTTTACTTTATCACCGAGTTTTTTATCAAGCCAAATACCGGCGCCAAAGGCAATTTTATCTTCCATTTTACCGCGGCCTGCACCAAGCAAAACTGCCGCTTCACCGACTGTTCTTGCCGTCAAACGCGTAATAAAACCTGTTTTATTTGCTTTAATTAATGTGCAATATTTAGAATCTTTTAAATACTTTCCGGGGTTATCTGCAATTGCGGGGTTTGCACCTTGCCATTTAAGCATTTCTTTAAATTTCTTTAAAGCCGCACCGCTTTCTAAAATCTTTTCTACGGTGGCATGTGCTTTGTCTAGATTTTTTTCTTTACCGGAAATTAAAAGCATATAAGCGGCACTTTCAAGTAAAAGTTCATAAAAATCAGGCGCAATATTTTTATTACCTTTTAAAATCTCTATACTTTGGCGCATTTCGTTTGCATTACCGACAGCGCGCCCAAGCGGTGTGTCCATATCAGTTAAAAGCGCACAGCATTTTAAGCCCAACATTTTGGCTGTTTCCACTAAAGTTTTGGCAAGTTCCTTGGCATCTTTATATTTTTGCATAAATGCACCGGAACCGTATTTAACATCAATAAACAATGACTTAACGCCCTCCGCATATTTTTTTGACAGAATACTTGCCGTAATTAAAGGTCTGCTTTCAACGGTGCCTGTTACATCGCGCAAGGCATAAAGTTTTTTATCAGCAGGTGCAAGGTCCGCCGTTTGACCGAACATACAAAACCCTATTGCTTTTATTTGCTTATAAACATTTTGCGTTTTTACGCCCACTTGGAAACCTTTCATTGATTCAAGTTTATCAAGCGTACCACCGGTATGCCCAAGCCCACGGCCTGCCATCATTGGAACAGCAAGACCTGCGCAAGCAACAAGCGGTGCAAGTGCCAAAGAAATACCATCCCCGACACCCCCTGTAGAATGTTTATCAACCGTCGGCAATTTTATATTTTTAAATTCCAAACGGTTACCTGAATATGCCATTGCTTTTGTTAACATAGCGGTTTCTTTTTTAGATAAAGGATTCAAAAAACAAGCCATCAAAAATGCAGATAACTGATAATCAGGTACTGTTCCTTTTGCTGCACTTTGTGCAATGAAATTAAATTCTTCTTGGGTTAATGGTAAATTATTTCTTTTTTTAATGATTAAATCTAACATCCTCATAATAACACCTCGTTAAAAATTCAGTTTAGCATTTTTTAAAAAAAATTTCCAATTTAATAAACCGTTGCTTGACAATATTTCCCTTTTGTCGTAAACTATAGTTATTACAGGAAAGAAGTATGAAGAATATAATTTTAGTATTTACCTTTCTGCTTGGTAGTATATTGCCATCACATATCTTTGCCCAAGAATTAAAAAACAGAGGATTTAAAAAGAATTTCGGAGAAAAGGTAATGCGAGTTGCCGTATATTCCCAATATGAAAAAGATTTGCTGGAAGCAATCTGGGACGGTGATGCTGTCACTTTCAAAAAAACTTATGAAGAAGCATTGGCAAATGATGTGCATTTTTCTTCTAAAACAAAGGCTAATTTTTTGGAAACACTCCTAAGACTTGCTAAACCTAACAAGGAGGTACTCAAAACCCTATGGCTTGTATTGACTAGGGAAGATATTGTGGAAACTTTTAACGCTGCAGTCTTGTTTGACCGCCCGATAAAAGATGATAAACTCCGGGATTTTTTTGTTCTTTCAATATTAGACAAAGTCGGCCAAAACCCTGATAATTTACGTGTAAATTTGCCCAAAAACGAAGTTGGCGGCAGGGCAAGCCTTTTGGCTTATTGGGCTTATAGATATTCCTTTGATATAAAAAATACACCGGATGCCAGATATAAATTAGTTCAATTATTAGTTGAAAACGGTGCCAGCATTAAAGAAACAATGTTTATAGAAGATATAACATTGGACATTAATGGTCTTATTGACTTCTACACTGATGACGAAGAATATAAAACAGTAAACCGAATGGCAAAAAGATTAGTAGGCTTACCTGTATATTAATCGGTTTTAAATTTCCTTAATGGCATTTATCGTCTAACCCGAGGGATGTTGGCATTATAAAGGACCTATAATGTTATAAAAACAAAAAACACTTTACTTCCGGCAATTGCCCTTTTAGCAGGCACTTTGCTCAGCGCACCTTTATATGCACAAAATTATCATGATGAAATAGAGAACATCAAGAAGGATATTAATATTTCACGCCCAACGATAACCGTTCAAAAATCATACCTTGATATCGAACTGTTATTCAATCAAATGAATGAATATTTGCCTATTGATTATGAAAAATTGCTTAAAGCAGCATCAAATTCTATTAAAGAAAATAAGGTATCTGCTCAAGATCAATATGAATTAATGGTTCTTGCAATCCAAACGAACCACAACAAAGTATTAGAAACATTATTAAAAGCAGGTTTTAAAGCTAATATTGATGTTGAACTCGCCCAAGACGGGAGTGAAGTTTCCCCATTGGCGGAAATTGCACAAAAATTTCAAAATGAAGAAGCAGTTGGTTTAATTAATGCTTATGAACAAATGCGCAAACTTTTAAAGTAGAATAACATCTTACAGAACTTACCGTAAAAAGGGTTGCCAAAAGCAACCCTTTTTTAATATATTCGCTTTATTTTCGCATTAAGCGGAAAATTTAATAAAGTTAAACCGGGCGCGTCAAACCGGCAAGTATTTTTATGTAAATTTCCTATTCCAAAAACAATATTCTGCCTTTGTATTTTTCGGCAACTTTTATATTATTTTCGTCTCCGCCTATGTCATTACTACTTTTATAAAAAGGGAGGGGGAAATTAGGTTGCTTTTCTTCCGCAATTTCCGCTGCGCGATATAAAATATTATTCATTATCGCCCCGCTAACTAAAGAGGAAACCGGCCCGGCGCTTTTGCCGTTTAAAATCAAAACCGTTTCTTGTTTTGTGCAGCAATTATCAATCAAAACATCTGCAAAATCACGCAACATTTTGCCGCTTGAGTGACGTGATTTTGTTTCTTTATGCGCCGCCGCTGCCGTTATAACAATAATTTTCAGGCCTTTGCTTTTTGCGTAAATTGCCGCGTCAATACCGGCTGGATTTCGGCCTGAATTTGAAATAATAATTATGCAATCTTTATCAGTCATTTTATGTTTTGCAAGTATAGGCAAAATATAACCTTCTTTACGCTCTAAATCCGTTGCTTTATGGGCAGTGGGGCGGAAATTAAAACTATCATCCAAAATAGCACTAATGCAAGCCAAACTTCCACTACGGTGGAAACCTTCCAAAGCCGCACTATGGCTATGACCATTACCCAAAGTAAAAATAAGCCCGTCATTTAAAACGGTTTCGGCTAGAACTGCGGCGGCACTTTCCATAGCCTTATTTTGTGTATCGTCAATTTTTTGTAAGGTATCAACTAAACCCGTAAAATATTTGTTCATAGATGTAACGGCTCCATTATAGCGGATAAAATAGAAATAGTATTATCTTTATGCAGACAATCTATACTCTGTAAGATATACGGATCAATCTTCTTAGAAAGCTGTTTCAAAACACTGGGCCCTATACCAAAGGCATAAGCATAATCAAGGTTGTCGCAAAATAAACGTTCTTTATCAAAGGGATTAGAAAATTTTGCCCGGCCGCTTTCGGCAATTTTCATATACTGTTTAA
>CAMUXX010000026.1 GCA_947164805.1 uncultured Elusimicrobia bacterium
TTAAATAGTTATTAAATCAAAGAAAAATAAAAAAAATTTTAAGATTCTAACCCATTTATTCCCTGATTTTAGTGAAAAGAAAAAATAAACTTATGACTGAAAATTATAAAAAAACATATATCGTTTGGGGTTTATTTTTCTTGGCTTATATTGCTTTTATAATGTTTTTCTCTTATCTTTACCCATTGGGTAAAGATGAAATACTCGGACATAAAATAACGACACTCCCTTTAGCATGGAAAGCGGTAAAATTAACTTATCACTATAATACTTTACGCCTTGGGCCTTTTTTGGGAACATTTTTAATGGTAGGGGGGAAACCTTTATTTGTTTTCTTGAACCCTGTTATACAAATACTTTCGCTTTTGAGTATATTTTATTTTATACATTTGCGTTTACCTTCGCTAAAGAATTTAAAAGACTTTCCTTCATTTTTACTTTTAACTTTGCTTTGCACTTTCTTTATTGCAAAACCTGATAATACGATTTTTTGGATGGGCGGCGCCACTACATACAGCTGGCCGTTTATAGTATTTATGGTACTTTTAATTTACCTCAGAAGATATTATAAAGCACCTTTAAAATCTGCCCCTATATTATTGTGGCCTATATATTTTATACTTGGGTTTTCCGTAGGTTGGTTACATGAAAATACTTCCCCCATGGCTTTTTGCATAATGTTTGCATTTGCTGCTTGGTTCATTTACAAAAAACGCAAATTAAACAGTTCTTTTTGGTTAATTTTTATAGGTATAATTTCTGGTTTAGCATTTTATTTTACTTCCCCCGGTTTACATAACCGTTTGAATATCCCTGAATTTCAAAAATTTTTTAATGCACCGCTTTATGTAAAACTATTTTGGCATATAAAAAATATAGATGCTTTGTTGGCGGCGTTTATGTATATCCCTGTATTTTTACCGTTTTTGCTTTTATACAGATGGGCGAAGTTGAAAAAAGATTTTTTGAAAAATGAAAATTTAGTTTTATCTTCTTTATGTTATATTTGCGCTTTTGTTTTAGCCATGGTTTTATGTATGGCTCCTTTAGTGCCTGAAAGGGCTTTTTATTCAGCAAGTGTGATGTTTGTATGTTCGTTTGTATTTTTGCTTCAAGATTTTAAAAATTTAAGCGAATTTGATTTAATTAAATTTTTAGCATTTTTATTAACTGTTTGGGTTATTATGATTATGCCGATATTTTATACTTCTTATAAATATCTTTATGATGCTTATCAGACACGCCAAAAGCAAATTGAATATGCCTATAAAAACGGGCAAAAACGAATATATTTGGAAATGATACTTAATTTGCGTACTTTCCCTGAAAACCTTGCCACTTTGCATTATGATCCGATAGGATATTATCATACTTATGAAAAATATTTAGGCCTTAAAATTGACAGTAATATTCCTGTAGAAGAAAGACGGAATTAAACACCTTGCGCAAAATATTAAAGTTAGTTATAATTAAATAAAGGAGATTTTTTAATGTAGGGCTAATAACCCTAAAATAATTTAATCTGTTTTTGGATCATTGTAAAATGAGGGCCATATAAAGGCCAAGTCTATACCAAAAATGGCAGTTAGGCATCAATTCTATGGAAGTCATGAGCCATAGAGTTGATGCCGAATGTTTGTCATATTAATGATAAATTACGGCTGTTTTTGCGGGCTCTATAGACTTGGCTCAAGATTTGCAGCCGTTTTTCATTGCCTCCAAAAACAGTTTTAAAAACTAGGAGGAAGTATATGAAACAAAACGCAGTAAAAAAATCAGGTTTCACGCTAATTGAATTATTAGTTGTGGTGCTTATTATCGGGGTGCTTAGTGCAGTTGCACTGCCCGGTTACCGTAAGGCTATGGAAAAAGCCAAAGCGGCAGAAGCCATACAGGCTTTGAGTGATATCTCAAAGTCACAGCATGATTATTATCTTGCAAAGAACAGATATACAAATGACTTTAGTGATTTGGTCTTAACAATGAAAGACAAAAACACTTTAAGTGATGCAGACCACAGTTCTTATGCAACTGAGCATTTTGTATACAATTTGGATAATAATCAGGACTTGGCAACAGCAAGCAGGGATAAAGGTGCAGACAGTTATACCTTATATAGATTTTATGAAGACCCTATAACCTATTGCCAACCTAAAGGCAATAAGTATTGTGAAATGTTGGGGTTACCTGCGGGGACCTTTACGCACAGTATAGGAGCATGGCAAAGTTGCCCGGGCGGTGTATATCCTTGTTCTATGAACTGTTCAAGGAACACAACACAGGGTTATTCTTGCTATGGTACATATAATGAAAACGGCACTTTTACGGAAAAAGTTTGTGATGCAAACGGTTATTGTGTAACGACACAATATAATGCAGATCAAAAAGGCTTAAGAAAGAGTCATTGTTTTACTTATAATGAAAACGGCATTTGTACCAGTGGTGGGGAAACCATATATGACGAAAACGGCAATTTGTTAGGTTACTATAAATGTACAGCATGGGCGCAAGACGGCACATGTACGGCAGGAACATACGGTAGTGTATTCACCTATGATTCAAACGGAAATCGGACGAGTTATGCACAGTGCACAAGTTGGAACAGTGACGGCACTTGCGCCGTAAGAGATGGTGGCTCTGTATACACCTATGATGAAAACGGGAATAACACGAGTTCTTCCTCTTGCAAAAGTTGGAACAGTGATGGCACTTGCGCCGTAAGAGAAGGTGGCTCTGTATACACCTATGATGAAAACGGTAAGATAACGAGTAAGGCCTATTGCACAAATTGGAACAGTGACGGTACTTGTAGAACTTATTACCCAGGGGGGTTATCTCTCCACATATGATGAAAACGGAAATCAAATGAGTAGAGTCAGTTGCACAAGTTGGAACAGTGACGGAACTTGCGCCGTAAGAGATGGTGGCTATGTATGGACCTATGATGAAAACGGGAATAAAACAAGTGAAGCCTATTGCACAAATTGGAACAGTGACGGCACTTGCAAAACTTACGGAACAGAAGGTACTGTATCCACCTATGATGCAAACGGGAATCAAACAAGTCGTGCCACTTGCACAAGTTGGAACAGTGACGGTACTTGCGCCGTAAGAGAAGGTGGCTCTGTATCCACCTATGATGCAAACGGGAATATGACAAGTGATGCCGGTTGCACAAGTTGGAACAGTAACGGCACTTGTGCTACTAGATCTGGCGGCACTGTATACACCTATGATTCAAACGGAAATATGACGGGTTCGGTTGAGTGCACAAGTTGGAACAGTGACGGCACTTGCGCTACTTTAGGCAACACCAACGCAGTGATTACATATGACTCAAACGGAAATAGGACGAGTTCCATAGATAAAATGTGTTGGGATAGCGATTGTACAGAATTTGAGGTATGGATGTCTACTTATGATTCAAACGGGAATCAGACGACTGATGGCTCATGCTACAGTTACTCTGGAGACTATGATTGCAGTGGTAAGGCATACATCTATGATGAAAATGGGAATAAAATGAGTTCTCGCGATTGCACAGGTTTCAACAGTGACGGAACTTGTGCTACTTACGGAACAGGCGGCTATGTATACATCTATGATTCAAACGGAAATCGGAAGAATTATGCCAGTTGCACAAGTTGGAACAGTGACGGTACTTGCGCTACTTACGGAACATCCGGCTTTGTATACACCTATGATTCAAACAGGAATAAGACAAGTGAGGCCCGTTGCACAAGTTGGAATAGTGACGGCACTTGCGCTGCAAGGTCAGGCGGAAGTGTATCCACCTATGATGAAAACGGGAATAACACGAGTTATGCCCAGTGCACAAGTTGGAACAGTGATGGTACTTGTGCTGCAATAGCATATAGACAATGTCATGGTCCTGTGACATGTTGACAGTATTATATAAAAGGAAAAATTATGAAAAAGATATTGATATTAACATTAACTTTATTATTACCTTTAGCGGTTTTCGCCCAAGGTAAAAAACCGTTAACGAAATGGCAACAAAACTTGCAAAAGCGAAATGAACAAACAATACAGCGTTTGCAAATGCAAGGCCTTGCATATAACCGTATGGACAGAGCAAAAGTTAAGGGAAATATTTCCCAAAGCATAGACAGGGAAATAGAACATTGGTATATGGAAAATATGCAAACAATAAACAAAGCCATGCAAGAAGAAGCAATGAAAGACGGGAAAGAAAGCGGAGATATCTTTACCGAAGAATATGCAAATAAGACAAAGCAAACCCTTGCGGCGGAAATAAAAGCAGGCAAAATACCTGAGTTAATGCTAAAAACAGTTTCGCCAAAGTTTGCTGAGCAAATAAAACAACGCTCGGAGATGCAGGCACAGAAACAAAACGAGCAACAAAAAGGCAAAAGGAAACCTGCAAAGGTTTAAAATTGTTTAACAAGTAATAAATAAAGTTACACAAAAGCCTCCGCAAGCAAATGCACGCGGGGGCTTCCTTTTACTGTCGCCACCCGTGCATGTGAAACTTCCGCTTATTTTACCATAAGGCCCTTGTTAATTTGCTGATATTGTCCTATAATATTAGTTATAGGGTATACGGAGAATATATGAAATTCAGAGATTTATTTGAAGTAAAAAAAATTTCACGCATTATAATAATTGCACTTGTTATATTTTTATCTTTACCTTTAATATTTCCGGAAAAAAACGAGTTCAAAATACTCAAAAAAGAAACAGCCTATTCCCATGAAGACAGCCCTTTGCCCATTTTCCCAAAAGAAAATTTATTGGGGAAATATGTAAACAGATTAAAAAAGTTCTATAAAATGGATACCCCTGTTTTTGATTCCGATACAACGAATAAAAAACAAATATTCCCCCAAAACGAAAACGAAATAGAATATTATGCAACGACAAATGAAATAAAATCAAATACTGACAATGTTGACATAGCAGCCGGGGATTTATTTTTTTCCGCAGATTATGATGACGATATCTATTCTACAAATCCTAATTATTCAAATGAACAAAGAGATAATTCCGTTAACTTGCAAAAAGGAACTGTTAAAACCAAAGACGGCATGATCTTGCAACCCACACAAGAAGGCTATTATTATGGCCACAAGTTTTACAAAAACGGAACATACCCGCAAAATGCTAACAGAAGGCATATAGAAGGTGCTTTAAACAGATATCATTCCCGCGTAGCAAAAAACTTAGGCAAAAAAGCCTTATATTTTGCAGATGAAAACGGCAATTTAACCGTATCTTACGTTACTGATTTACCTGATCAAATTTCCACAAATATTGATACTTATTTGGCACAAAAACAAAATAAAATGCGAAACAGTGTTTACAATAACACAAGAAATGAGCATAACAGATATAAAAACTTGGACGGAAATAATGATATAACATATTCAGATATTGCCCGCGCTTCAATTAAAGATATGCACGGTGCATATAACTTGGCAATACACAAAATACAAAACGGTCACATGGGGCAAAATATTAATACGGAAGAGCCGATTCAAAATGCCGTAATTAACAATTTTTTAAACAATAATAATGCACCTTCAAATGAAATAGTTCCAAATAAACCCGAAGATGAACCCTTGCCCCCGGCGCCGGAACATAGTGAAGTTATTGTAGCAGGAAACCAAGATTTTGCACAAAATTATGCCGATAAAATCCATGAACTTAATTGTGGGCCTGAGTCAACCGGAAGTATAGCGGAAGAACCTGCACCGGAGCCTTCAATAATACCTGCTATCGGAAATATATTTCAAATAGCCGGCAATCCTGGTGCGGTAAGCTGCGATACAGCACCTATGATAGTTGAACCATCCACTTCAATAACAAATAATATACCGCAAAATTCTGATCTGGAAAAATTTACAGAAGAATTAAATAAAATAACAACACAAAATGAAAATACCGATATAAGCATAATATCTACGGACAAAAATTTTTACCCTGTTGCCGCTAAACTTAATAGTGAAGGAACTATTAAAAATAAAGATAATCAACCTGTTACAGTCCATATTATAGGCCCTAATCAGGAAGAGACCGACCTATCTAAAGTTTTGGAAAATGTTACTTATTCCATTACTGATGACATGTCAGCCGCCGATAAGTTAACCGAAGATTTATCAAATTATTATGCTTTAACACAAGATGAAAATGCAGATACACATACAGTACTGGCCTTCCCTACTGATGATGAAAATACAGTCTTTATTTTGGCAGATCCGAATAATTCATATTGGTTAAAAAATCCAAGACAGTTAGAAACCCTCCCAAAACAATATATGCAAAAAAACGGTGTATATTATGAAGGCGTTATAGTTAATAAAAAACAAGTGGGCACTTTAACATCTGAAGAAAAAATCAATTTGCTTTTAATATCAGACCAAAATTATACCCATTACTTGCCTAACGGTTCTGCTTTAACAACCGTAAAAGAAGATGATGTTAAAATAAATTCTTTACACCCGGAACAAGTACAAAAAAATACCGAAAGAGTAAGAAACTTAACGGAAAACGGGCAAAAAAAACTAGAAAAATCCCAGCAAAAAAAGCAACAGGCAATAGAAGTTATAGATTTGGAAAAAGGCAATAAAAAAATACAACCGGCTAAGTAATTTGCGAGAAAAAATATGGCATTAAATTTAAAAAAACAATTTTTAACGGAACCTGCAATAAAAAAACTTCCGCAGGAAAAACAGGCGGAATTATACACTTATTTCTTAAAAAATTTATCCTTAAAACTACATAAATTTTATAAGGGAAAATTAAAAACCCAAGTCAAAGTTCCGCTTAATGATAAAGAACTGTTTGACCTTTGGTATACACCGGGTGTTTCCGGTGTTTCTATTGAAACAAAAAAAGACCAGCAAAATTCCTTCTTATATACAAACCGTGCAAATAGGGTAGCAATAGTAACCGACAGTACCCGCGTTTTAGGTGACGGTGACTGCGGCCCCAGCGGTGGCCTGGGAGTAATGGAAGGAAAGGCTTTACTTATGAATCACCTTGGTGGTTTGGACGCCGTTCCTTTATGCATTGACAGCCGCGATGAACTAGGCCGAAAAAGCGTTAAAAAATTGATTGATTTTGTGATGATGATTGCACCAAGTTTCGGTGCTATAAACTTGGAAGATATAAGCCAGCCAAATTGCTTTTTAGCACTTGAAGACCTGCGCAAAAATTGCAATATACCCGTTTGGCACGACGATGCCCAAGGCACAGCCTGCATAATAATTGCTGCGCTTATCAACGCTTTAAAACTTGTAAATAAAAAAATGGAAGATGTAAAAATTGTTCTGATAGGTGCAGGGGCAGCAAATACTGCCGTGGCAAGATTTTTGCTTTTAAGCGGCGTAAATCCCAAAAAATTAATTATGTTTGATAATATCGGTGCTTTAAGCAGAAAAAGACAGGATATAAGATCAAGCCCTACATCTTTTGTACAATGGGACCTTTGCAGAAAAACAAATTTAAACCAAGTGCTGACCCAGGAAAAGGCCTTTAAAAATGCAGACGTTGTTATCGCTTTATCAAAACCAGGGCCAAATACTTTTGACCCGAAATTAATCTCAACAATGGCAGCAAAACCGATAACATTTTTATGCGCAAATCCAGTTCCCGAAGTTTATCCGGAAACTGCAAAAGAACACGGCGCATATATAGTAGCAACTGGCAGGGGCGACTATCCAAACCAAGTAAATAATTCCCTATGCTTTCCAAGTATTTTGAAAGGTGCTATGCTGTGCCGTGCTAAAACAATAACAGATACTATGGCCCTTGCCGCATCAAAAGCAATCGCAAAAAGAGCGCAAGAACTGGGTTTGAAAGACAATTTTATTTTGCCTTCAATGCAAGACGGCGAATTATATCCGCTTACAGCAAAAGCCGTTGCCGCACAGGCAATAAAAGAAAATATAAACCAAATTAAAATAACACCGGCAGAAGTTTATAAGACAGTAAAACAAGATATTTTGCAAAACCAAAAAGAAATGGAATCTCTAACTAAAAATAAATTGATTAAAAGTTTTCCTAAAGAACTCATAACAAAATCTTTAAAGGAAACCGTTGCCTATGCGCATAATAAAAAGTAATTTGATCACAAATACCGTAGCCAAATTATGCCAAAAAGCAGCTTATAATCTGCCTAATGGCATCATTAAATCTTTAATATCTGCAAAACAAAAAGAGAAGGGTCTTGCTCAAGAAATTTTAAAACTTACTTTACAAAATGCTGGCATTGCCAAAGAAGGTATTTTCCCCCTCTGTCAAGATACGGGAACTGCTGTTTTATTTGTGGAACTGGGCCAACAAGTAAGAATTGAAGGTTCTTTGGAAAATGCTTTACAAAACGGAATTAAAAAAGGTTTTAAAGAAAATTATTTGAGAAAGTCTATAATTGCAGAACCTCTTTTTAAAAGAGAAAATACAAAAACAAATGTGCCGGCAATAATTCATTATAAAATAGTTAACGGAAGCAGATTAAAAATCAATTTAATGTTAAAGGGCGGCGGTGCGGAAAATAAAAGCCAAATCAAAATGTTTAACCCGACCGCTTCCAAAGAAGAAATTATTGATTTCGTTTTATCCGTAGTAAAAAGTGCAGGGGCGAGTGCCTGCCCGCCGTTTATTATCGGAGTAGGAATTGGCGGTAATTTCGAAACTGCCCCCCTGCTTGCCAAACAGACATTATTTAGAAATAAACCCAATAAAAATTTAAATTATAAAAAACTTGAACAGGAAATTTTGACAAAAATAAATA
>CAMUXX010000027.1 GCA_947164805.1 uncultured Elusimicrobia bacterium
CTTTACCGCAACAATTTAAAAACCCACAACTTGAAAGTTTTAAAAAACGTCTTAAAAAAGTTCCTTCCGCAAAACAAATAAATATTGAAGTAGAAGTCTCACTTAACCCAAAACAAAAGCCCTCAGTATTAAAGACAAACGCCAATAAAGAAGGCAAAAAAAGTGCTTTTGCAAACGCAGTACTTGAACAGGAAAATGCTTTAAGCACAACAACATTTGAACGCAGTTTTATATTAATTTCTTCGGATGAAGAAACACGTCAAAATCAACTTGAGAATATCTTTAACGGCTTAAATAATGTTTTGCAAAATGCCGGGCAAGATTACCAAGTAAAAATGGCTTTAAAAGCACAAACACCGACACAAGACCCTACCTCTTTACAACAAGCGGAAACAGGGCCTTCAAGTATTTCTACGATGCGTAATTCCAAAGCAGGCTATAATCCTTATATGGTCGGCAATGACATGGGCCTTTGGGTTGCCGGCAAAGGTTGGATTAGGTTTATGGAAGATATTTTACCATTGGCAAATAATCGTTTTGAACAAAATCAAAATTTTGAAAATTCCCTTTTGCTTGCACTGCTATACTTAACATTGGGGCAAGGGCAAGATGCCATAAATGTAATTGAAATAAGTAAAGAAAAAGCTCAAAATGCACAAGAAAGAGCACTTGCATACCTTGCACAAGGGACTGCATTTATAGTTATGGGCAATGAAGAACAGGCAAAACAATTTTACGCTTTGGCATTAAAAGAAGACCCGGAAAATAAAATTATAAAAAGCAATATCGCAATTCTTGAGGATTAATTATGCAAAAATACGGTCAACATTTTTTGGTAAATAAAGGAATAATAAATAAAATAGTTGATACCGCCGTTGATAATTTAAACGGCACTTTAGTGGAAATCGGCCCCGGGCAAGGGGCGTTAACTCTACCTTTAATTGAACGCGGGGTACAAAATTTTACCGTCATAGAAATTGATCCTGTAATGGTATCTAAATTGAAACAAAATTTACCTGATTGGGCCGGTATCAAAATAATTCAAAGTAATTTTCTTGACCTTGATTTGCAATTTTTAAATAAAGAAGATAAACTCAATTTCATTAGCAATTTGCCTTATATTGATGCAGCGCAAATTTTGCTAAAGGTGCTGGAACTTGATAATTTTGCGTCGGCAGTTTTTATGTTTCAACGCGAGCAAGCCCAAAAACTTTATGCTTTACCGGAGAGCAAACATTACGGCGCTTTAAGTGTTTTATTTCAAGCGCTTGCGCAAAGCAGGCCTGTTTGTCGTGTCAGCCCGGGCAGTTTTAACCCTCCGCCAAAGGTGGAAAGCGAGGTTCTATTTATTACCCCCCGCCCACAAAAACTATTTACAAATAAATCACATTATGCTAATTTTAAGGAAACGGTTAAAACCGCATTTTCCTACCGCAGGAAAACTGTTCTAAATGCTTTGGTTGAAAAGTATAAAAAAGACAAAACCGCACTTGCAAAAATTTTGGTAAGTTCAGGTTTAAAAGTATCTTCTAGGGCAGAAGAAGTGCCGGCAAAAAATTATGCTTTGCTTGCAAAAAATCTTGAAGGGTTTATTTTTTAGGAGAATTATGAAAACAATAAAAACAGATGTTTTAGTTATCGGTAGCGGTATTGCAGGCTCACTTTACGCCTATATCTTGGGGGCGGCCGGTTTTAAATGTACTTTAATTTCAGCAGAAACATTAAAAGATTGTGATAGCGCACTTGCCCAAGGTGGCATAATCTACGAAGATAAACCCGATTTTAATTTGCTCCTAAAAGATATTCAACGTGCCGGTTGTGGTGTGTGTAATGAAGAGGCGGTTTTAACCGCTTGCCGTGAAGGTTTTAAGGTTATTGAAAAATATTTTATTAAAACTTTCAAAACAGATTTTAATAAAACCGCTGACGGAAAATTTGCATTAACTAAAGAGGCAGCCCACTCAAAACGCCGAATTTTATACAGTAAAGATGCAACAGGCAAGGCCTTAATTGATTCTTTGCAAAGTGCATTAAAAAAATTAAAAACCGTTAAAATTATTGAGCAGGCCTCGGCGATTGACCTTTTAACTTTATCACATAACTCACAAAATCCACAAGATTTATATAAGCCTTTAACTTGTTTCGGTGCATATATTTTAGATAATAAAACTAAAAATGTTTTTGCGGTAGTTGCCAAAAAAACCGTGCTTGCGACGGGCGGGCTTGGCCAAATTTTCAAATACACAACAAATGTTGATACGCTTTACGGCAGCGGTATTGCGATGGCTTACCGTATCGGCGCACGCGTTATAAATATGGAATATACACAGTTTCACCCGACGGTTTTTGCACTCGGTAACAGAAATGCTTTAATTTCAGAAGCAGTCCGCGGTGAGGGTGCTGTTTTAGTTAATAAATATGGCAAACCGTTTATGCAAAATTACCATAAATTAAAGGACCTTGCCCCGCGTGATATTGTTGCACGCGCTATTGAACATGAAAGGCTTAAAACTAAAGATGATTGTGTTTATCTTTCCCTTAAATCAATGAAGCCGGACTTTATCAAAAACCGCTTTCCGAATATTTATAAAACTTGTTTAAACAGCGGCATAGATATTACCAAACAACCGATACCAGTAATGCCTGCCATGCATTATTTTTGCGGCGGTATTTTTACAGATTTAAACGGGCGCACAAATATTTTAAACCTTAACGCTATCGGTGAATGTGCTTGCACAGGTTTCCATGGTGCAAACCGCTTGGCAAGTACTTCTTTGCTTGAAGCGGTTGCATTTTCCGCACTCTGTGCAGAGGCTGATATTAAAGAACTTAAAACCCAAAAATTTTATTTACCGGCACCTAAACCTTGGCGCATGGCAACGAAAGACCCTGATATAAATTTAATTTTACAAGATATTTCCGTCATAAAAAATACAATGTGGAATTATGTAGGCTTAATACGCAGTAAAGACCGTTTAACACGCGCTGAAAAGATTTTAAGGCATTTAAAAAATGAAATTGATGTCTTTTACAAAGGTTGCAAACTTACCCCCGAACTATTGCACCTGCGCGACGGCGCCCAAACTGCTTTGCTTGTAACTTACGGTGCCTTAAAAAACAAACAAAGTTTAGGCACACATTATAGGGAGGATTAATATGACAAAATTATCGGAACACGAAAAGTTTTTGGAAATGGCCATAAAATTAGCGGCCAAAAGCGCAAAAAGCGGTAAAGGCGGCCCGTTTGGTGCGGTTATTGTTAAAGACGGTAAAGTTCTTTCCAAAGCACATAATACCGTTACAAGTTCCACTGATCCTACCGCACATGCTGAAGTCAATGCCATACGCAAAGCCTGCAAGAAATTAAAAGATTTTCAATTAAAAGGCTGCACAATTTATGCAAGTGCCGAGCCATGCCCAATGTGCCTTGGTGCAATTTATTGGGCACGCCCCAAAGCCATCTTTTATGCAGCGGAAAAGCAGATTGCCGCACGTGCCGGCTTTGACGACAGTTTTATTTACAAAGAAATTGCATTACCGCAAGCCAAACGCAAAATAAAAACGCATCATTTGGCTTTGAAAGATGCGCCTTTACCGTTTAAAACCTGGGTTAACAAAAAAGATAAGGTGGAGTATTAAAAATATTATTTTCCTTGACATTTACAGTAATAAATTCTATTCTTTAATTAGAAGGAGCATTTATGGAAATACATTTAAACGATTCAAACTTTGACCAAGAAGTTTTAAAATATTCAGGTGTCGCCTTGGTAGACTTTTGGGCACCTTGGTGCGGACCTTGCAGAATGCTTGGGCCCGTCATTGAAGAAATCGCTAAAGAATATGAAGGCAAAGCAAAAATTTGCAAAATAAATACAGATGAAGCACCGGAACAAAGTGGGAAATTCCAGATTTCCTCTATTCCGACTGTAATTATCTTTAAAAACGGCACGCCTGAAGTTACCTTAAACGGTCTTCAAAGCAAAGAAGAAATCAAAAAACAACTTGACGCGTTGCTGTAATTATTTGTAATATATTCTTATCAATAGCCCGCTCAATAGGGCGGGCAACTTTCCCGAAACGGGGTTTCCCAAAAATTTAACAGTTTTTTAAAGGCCTATGCCAGATAAAAAATTCTTTATTATTGACGCACACGGTATTTTACACAGGAACTATCATGCTTTACCACCTCTAACTTCCGCAAAAGGCGAGGAAGTGGGTGCATTGTACGGCTTTGTAAACTGGTTACTTAAATTTTTGGAAAATAAAAAGCCGACACATATTGCAGTTTGTTTTGATTCAAAAGGTCCAACATTTAGGCACGAAATTTTTAAAGATTATAAAGCCAACCGCCCGCCCACGGATGAAGCGCTTGTAAACCAACTTAAAATCGCGCGTGATGTTTGCACTGCGCTTGGGCTTAAAGTTATTGCCCTTCAAGGTGCTGAGGCGGATGACCTTATGGCAAGTTGCGCCAAAATTGCCGAAAAAAATGGGGCGGAAACAATTATTATTACAAGCGATAAAGATATTTACCAAATTGTTGGCGAGCATGTTAAACTTTGGTCCGGCTCACCGCAAGATGATTATAGGGATGACAGCGTTTGCCAAAATAAATTCGGCGTACCGTGCAAATATATGGCTGATTATTTGGCACTTTTGGGGGATAGTTCCGATAATGTTCCGGGCGTTGAAGGCATAGGCGCAAAAAGCGCACAAAGTTTGGTAAATGCCTTCGGCAGTGTGGAAGATATTATTAAAGCGGCAAAAGAAAATAACCCCAATTTGAAAGACGCACTAAAAAAGAAAATTTTAAAAGGTGAGGAATCCGCCAAACTTTCAAAACAACTTATTTTGCTTAAAGATAATTTACTTGATTTACAGTTTGACGATTTTAAAGTTTCCCCCCCACATTTAGACGATGTTAAGACCTTCGCCGAGCGTTTTGAATTTAAAAATTTAAATAATTTTTTAAAAGACTTACAAAAACAACAGGCGCAAAACCAACAAACAGAACTTTTTACACAGGGCGAATTATTTGATTTTAATGAAGCCCCACCAAAAAAACAAGAAACAGTTTTACCCACACCGCAAGATTTTAAAACAATTTTAAATAAAGCGCGCGGCGCTTTTGAACTGTTTATTTACGCCGAAGATGATACTTTAATGCTTGCATTAAATACAAATGATTTTACCGTTAAAAAAATACCGGAAATTACACCGGAAGAAAAAGAAATTTTAAACCAAATAGTACAAGATAACCAAACATTAAAACTTGCGCACGACTTAAAATATACCTTACGCACTCTAAATATTGCGCCGCAAAAACAAACTTTTTTAAATGTTTTTGACTTTGAACTTGCCGCTTATTGCCTAAACCCGGCGCAAGATTTCAGTTTAGATAATTTACTTGCTAAAAGTTTAAAAACAACTATTAATCCCGAAGTTGAACTAAATGAAAAATTTGCCTTATACACACAAAACATCTTTGATTTAAAAAAGCATTTTGAAAATATTTTAAATACAAGCGCACAAGCAAAAGTCTTTAAAGAAATTGAAACACCGCTTGAAAGTGTTTTGCTTGCCATGGAAACGGACGGTATTGAAGTGGATATAAACTGGCTTAAAACTTTGGCTTTGCTTTTATCATCCGAAATGGAAACAACGCAAAAGGAAATTGATAAACTTGTAGGTGGGCAAGTAAACATAAATTCCCCAAAACAACTTGGTGTGCTTTTGTTTGAAAAATTAAAACTGCCGGTACTTCGCAAGACAAAAACCGGTTATTCTACTGATGAAGAAACTTTGGAAGGCCTTAAAAAATTTCACCCTGTTTGCGAACTGATTTTAAAATACCGCGAAGCCGCTAAACTAAAAGCGACTTATGTTGATTCTTTGCTTGATTTAGCAGATAATAACCGCCGCATACATACAAATTTTAATCAAACAGGAACGGTAACGGGCCGCCTTTCAAGTTTTAACCCCAATTTGCAAAATATTCCGGCACGTTCTGAAAAAGGCCGCTTAATACGCCAAGCCTTTTGCGCAGGCGAAGGTAAAGTTTTGTTATCTTTAGACTATTCACAAATTGATTTACGCGTGCTTGCCCATCTTTCGCAAGACGAAACTTTAATACATGCCTTTAAGAGCGCTGATGATATTCACACGCGCACCGCTTCGGAAGTATTTAATAAGCCGATTTCGGAAGTAACAAAAGAGGACCGCGCACATGCAAAGGGCATAAACTTCGGTATAGTTTACGGGCAAGGGCCCATGGCTTTATCGCAATCACTCGGTATCACAATGACACAGGCAAAAGATTATATTGACAGTTATTTTGCACGATATGACACCGTTAAATCTTGGATAAATAAAACCGTTGCCGATGCCCGCAAAGCCGGTTTTGTAACCACAATGCTTGGGCATATTAGGTATATACCGGAGTTCCAAGATTCAAACCCGCGAATGGTAAGTTTCGCCTCGCGTGCGGCAGTAAACACCGTAGTGCAAGGCGGATCTTCAGATATTATTAAAAAGGCTATGCTTGATATTTATAAGGAACTACCCGAAGACATAAATATGCTTTTGCAAATTCATGATGAACTTGTTTTTGAACTTCCCAAAGAAAAACTCAAAACTTTCTCCGTCTGGGCAATAGCAAAAATGGAAAATTGTTTAACTTTAAGAGTACCGCTTGTAGCTAAAGCAAAAGCCGGTAAAAATTTAAATAATATGGGGCCGGTATTATGAAAAATGTTTTAGATTTCCGCCAAGACGGTAAAATCGTGATTGCTTTAAGCGGCAGCATTGCTAGCGGAAAAACTGCCGTTTTGGAAGAATTTGCCGCACTCGGTGCGGAAACAATTTGCGCAGATACTTTGGCCGCAAAATACCGCAAAACTTTGAAAGAAAAACTAAAAGCGGCCTTTGGTACCGACGATAAAGAAAAATTAACACAACTTGTTTTCAAGGACCCGCAAAAACTAAAAGAACTTGAAAATATGCTACACCCTTTAGTTTTAAAAGAGGGGATGGAAATAATAAAAAACAGTTCCAAAAAAATTGTAGTTTTTGCAATCCCTTTGCTTTTTGAAAGAGGTTTAGAAGGCGGTTTTGATTTAACAATTTGTGTTTATGCATCCCGTCAAAAACGTCTAAAAAGGGCGCTACTCCGCGGAACAAGTGAGTTTTATTTTGAAAGGTGCGAGGAAGCCCAATTGCCTATGGCAACCAAAGCGGAACGCGCCGATATAATAATTTTTAATGAAGGAACACGCAGTGATTTAAGAACAAAAATCACGCGCTTATATGAAACTTTAAAAAAATAATAATGAGGATAACTTATGGAAAACAAAGAAGTAAAACCTACCGAAACAAAACCTACCGACGCTAAAGAAGCCAAGGAAGCAAAAGAAACCAAAACTTCCAAAACCTCTAAAGCAAAAGAAACTAAAGAAGTAAAGGAAGTTAAAGAGGCCGCACAAACACCGGCACCGGAAGTTAAAGAAACACAAAATAATACCGACGTTGCCGACTCAAAAAAAGTGCAAGCACCTGTACAGACAATGCAAGATAGGAATCAAAATAACCGCTACCAAGGGCAAAGGCAGTTTAATAATAACCGCCGTTATCAGCAACCCTTACCGCAACGCCCGAACGGCGCAAAACCTATGGACGCAAGGCAACTTTCCGCCTTAAGTGTTGCAGATCTTACAAAACTTGCAATTAATTATAATATTGAAGATATTTCCGGCCTTCGCAAACAGCAATTAATCGGCAAAATTATTGCTGTACAGGCAAAGCAAAACGGCTCCGTTTACGGCGGCGGTGTTTTGGAAATTTTACCGGACGGTTTTGGCTTTTTGCGTTCCGAAGAAAATAATTATTTGGCAGGCGCGGAAGATATATATGTTTCCCCCTCTCAAATAAAACGTTTTGGCTTAAGGAAAGGCGATAAAATTGAAGGTCTGATCCGCCCACCAAAAGATAATGAAAGATTTTTTGCTATGCTTCAAGTTCAAAAAGTTAATGATATTGATGCTGATAAAATTTTCCGTCGCCCACTTTTTGAAAATTTAACGCCATTATATCCAAACGAAAGATTTGTGCTTGAACTTGATAAAAATTCAAACACGCAACGTGTAATTGATTTAATGGCACCTATCGGTAAAGGCCAGCGCGCCATGATCGTTGCAGCACCAAAAACCGGTAAAACAATTATGCTGCAAAATTTGGCAAATTCTTTGACGACAAACCACAAGGAAGTTGAACTTTTGGTACTCTTAATTGATGAGCGCCCGGAAGAAGTTACAGATATGAGCCGTAATGTTAAAGGCGAGGTTTTAGCATCAACCTTTGACGAACCTGCAGAGCGCCATGTACAAGTTGCTGAAATGGTGCTTGAAAAAGCAAAACGCAGTGTGGAAAACGGTAAAGATGTCGTCATTTTGCTTGACTCTATTACCCGTCTTGCCAGTGCATATAACACAGTTACCCCGGCAAGCGGCCGCGTTTTAACAGGCGGTCTTGAGGCCACTTCTTTACAGCGCCCAAAACGATTTTTTGGTGCAGCAAGGAATATTGAAGAAGGCGGCTCTCTTACCATTATTGCAACTGCATTAGTTGAAACCGGAAGCCGCATGGATGAAATCATCTTTGAAGAATTTAAAGGCACCGGTAACAGCGAAATTTACCTTGACAGAAAACTTGCCGACAGGCGCATCTTCCCGGCTATTGACATAAACCGCACTTCAACGAGAAAGGAAGATTTACTTCT
>CAMUXX010000028.1 GCA_947164805.1 uncultured Elusimicrobia bacterium
GTCTATTGAAGATAAAGCAGTAAAGTTCCCGCAAAACCGCCATCATCCTTTGTTTTTAGAACCTGAAGGTTTGCATACTGAGGAATATTATATTCAGGGTTTTTCAACATCTATGCCGGAATATGTGCAATATCTGCTTTTGCGTTCCGTTGAGGGACTTGAAAATGCACAAATTGTGCGCCCCGGTTATGCGGTGGAATATGATTATGTGGATCCCACTTGCCTTTACCCTAGTTTAGAGGTTAAAACCGTTTCAGGTCTGTTTTTTGCCGGGCAAATAAACGGTACAACAGGTTATGAAGAAGCCGGCGGTCAAGGCATAATTGCCGGTTTAAATGCCGCTTTAAAAGTGCAAGGTGTTGAACCTTTAGTTTTAAGGCGTGATGAATCTTATATAGGCGTTTTGATTGATGACCTTGTAACAAAAGGCGTTAATGAACCTTACCGTATGTTTACGTCCCGCGCGGAATACCGCATAATGCTAAGAACGGATAATGCCGACTTGCGCCTAACAGATTATGCCTTTAAATATGGTTTACTGCCAAAAGAATATGCCAAAAATTTTGAGGCTTATAAAGCGGCAGTGAATTTGCTTGAAGAAGATGAAAATGCAAAAATTGATGAACAGTCTTTAGGCCCTTGGGCTTTAGCGGCAGCCAAAAACAGTGCAAGAATTCAAAATAAATATAAGGGATATTTGGAACGTAATATCAAAGAGGCAAAAGCCCTGGAAAATGCCGATAAAATTATTATTCCGGAAGGTTTTGATCCTTCTGCAGTCAAAGGTATTTTAATTGAAAGCAAACAAAAACTTGCCAAAATACAACCGAAAACTTTAGGGCAGGCAAGCAGAATACCGGGCTTAACACCGTCGGATTTACAATTAATTTTAATTCATATTGAAAAATTTAGGCGCGAACATGCTAAATAAAGAATTTATTTCAAAACTCGGTTTAACTTTAAGTAATTTGCAAATTCAAACTTTACAAAGTTACGCAAATCTTGTTTTGCAAAAAAATAAAGAATTTAATTTAACTGCCGCCAAAACTTTACAGGAGATTTTTGACCGTCATATTTGCGATGGTTTACAGGCGGCCTCTTTCCTTAAAACAGAAGGATTTGATAACAAAACAGGGGCGGACTTTGGCAGCGGTGCCGGTTTTATAGGGTTAACGGTAGCTATAGCCTTGCCTGAAAGTAAAATTTATTTGGTAGACAGTTTACAAAAACGTACAAAATTTTTACAATGGATAGTATATAAACTTTGCCTAAAAAATGTTGAAGTTGAAACCATAAAAATAGGGCAGGGAAATTTTGCACAAAGTTTTGACTTTATTACAGAAAGGGCAATGGGGGAAATTGATGATATTTTACCCTTATGCCTTAAAAATTTAAAAGGTGGCGGTTCTTTTTGGGCAATGCTTAGCAAAAATACAAAAAGCGAATTAGAACCGAATAAAGAATATTTTTACGCATTACCTGGGGATAAAGATATTTGCAGGAAAATATCAATTTATTATGGACATAAGTAAAAGATTATATTCCGTCGTTATACTACTGGCACTTGCTATTTGTTTTATAGCAGTGTATGAAAGTATTAATTTACCCAAAGGAAATAATGATACACAAATATCAAATATTTTACAAAAAGCACGTGAACAAGTTTCAAATTCTAAAGATAAGGGTATTTTGTCACCTTTGGAAGATAGCCAAGAAGGTACTTATAAATTTGTTATGCCTTTATCACAAAGTGAACAAGAAAGCATACCAACCGCTAAAACTTTTATAAAGGAAGAATCACTCCAAATACCCCAAGCGCCAAATGGTTTCTTTGCAAAACTGACAAATAATTATGTCATTTTCAGGGAACAATTTGATATAACAAAAGACCTTACCGATTTTATTGATAATATACACGGTAATTTTGTTTTGGATATTATTCCGTTTTCCTTAAATTCGGAATTTAAACGTTTATTTTTGATGTTATTTAGAACACGTAAGAATTTCACTAAATATACTTCCCGTCCTGAATGGTCACAGGCGGCAACGGATGTAAAATCCGGCTCTATTTACTTAATGGAAGGAACCTCTTTTAAGCCTGTTTTTATACATGAACTTACCCATATTTATTTTGATGGCTTTTTCCAGCCGTATGAACCTCCGCTTTGGTTAAGCGAAGGTTATGCCGTTTATAATCAGGTAAAAGTCCAAAGCGAAGAAGAAAACGGTTGGATACAAAAAAATGTAATAACCCTAAGCCAAAAAAATTATATTAATCTTGAGAAATATTCTGAGAAAGAAGTTGAACTCTGGTACGCTCAGGCATACAGTATTGTTAAATTCCTTTTGGAAAAGGATAAAGACAGTTTTTATCAGTTTTCTAAAAATTTAAAATCAAATATGACTATCGGTAAAGCATTATATAGGGCTTACGGAATGCCTTTTAATACTTTAAAGGCTCTTGAATATGCCTGGCAGGCAAAAATACAACAAGAAGTCAAAAAAGGGAATTATTATGGCTGATACATGGCAGCATATACCGATACTGGCACAAGACATTGCAAATTTACTCTTACAAAATAAGAGCGGTTATTATTTGGACGGTACTTTGGGCCTTGGAGGGCATACAAAATTATTTTTAAGCCGCCTTGATTATAATGCCAAGATATTGGGTTTGGATAAAGATGCCAAAGCTATAAAATTTGCCGAAAATAAAGTGGCCGACCATCGCTTAATAACAAGGCAAGCAAGTTATTTGCAAGCATCTGAAATCTTAAAAGAATTAAATTGGCCTTTACTCGATGGTGCTTTATTTGATTTGGGTTTAAGTTCCTATCAGTTAGATGATGCTACGCGCGGTTTTAGTTTTTTAAAATCAGGCCCGCTTGATATGCGTTTTGATAATACAAAAGGTACTACCGCAGCGGACCTTGTAAATACTTTGCCGGCAGATAAACTTGAATATATATTTAGAACTTACGGGGAAGAACACCAGTCAAAAAAAATTGCTTTAATAATTTGCCAGGCAAGACGCGAAACCCCTCTAAAAACAACTACAGATTTAGCAAATTTAATAGAGAAACATATTCCGCGTTTCGGAAAAACACATCCGGCAACAAGAATTTTCCAGGCACTGCGTATTGCAGTAAATGAAGAACTTGAAACAGTCAGTAAAGCCCCTAAAATGCTAAAAGATATTATCAAGCCGGGTGGGCGGGCTGCATTTTTAACTTTCCACTCCTTGGAAGACAGAATAATAAAACAAGCCTTTAAAGAGATGGAAAAAACCGGTGCTTGGCGCCTTGTAAATAAAAAACTTATTAACCCTTCACCTGAAGAAATAAAAAATAATTCCCGTGCAAGAAGTGCCGGGCTTAGGGTTATTGAGAGGGTATTATAATGAATATAAAAAACATAGTTATTATAATGCTTGCAATAGGTACTTTTTTACTTTTAATTTCTATGGAAAGAGTTCAAAAAGAGCGTACGGGGCATAAGGTCGGTGAATTACTAGAAGAAATTTCCTTCAAAGAAGCAAGAAACCAGTATTTGCGCTATGAAATTAAATTATATAAATCCCCGGCAAAAATTATGGAAGAAGAAAATAAAAAAGATTTAAAAGTAATTGCCCCGCAAAATGTGTATGCTTTGGAGTTAAAAGGTGAATACAGTAAACCGTCTTAAATTAATCGGAATTTTGTGCTTTTTTATACCTGTCGCGGTGGTTCTTCAGCTTATCAATTTACAAACTTTTAGGCATGAAGAATTTACTACACGCAGCCAAAAAAGAGTATATAAAAAAACAAAAGAAAATGTTTTTAGGGGCCGTATTTTAGACAGAAACGGCAATATTTTAGCTGAATCTTTACGCAGTTATGCTGTTGCTGTAACCAAAAACAATGTCAAAGACAAAAATTTAACTTTAGATATTTTAGCGGAAACCTTACATGTAAACCAATCTTTTTTAAATAAACAATGGCGGGATAAAAAGAACTTTTTCTATGTCAAAAAAAATGCGACACCCATTGAATATGAACAGTTAATAAGTGAAATACACAAGGCTAAATTAAGTGGTATTGAAATTGAACCAAGGTACAGCCGTATCTATCCCTACGGTGTAGCACAGGATATTATTGGCTCTACAAATTCCGAAAATATAGGTTTTTCCGGCATAGAACTGATGTATAATGATATTTTAGCTGATAAAAAAGAAAGTAAACTTGTCAAAAAAGCAAGAGACGGAGGTATTATCTATGAAGCCGGACAAGAAGATATAAATGAAGCAGCAGATGTTTACCTGACCATTGATGCCTTAGGCCAATATTTTACCGAAGAAACTTTAAAATATTACGGTGAAAAATTTAAAGTAAAAAATGCTTTTGCCATAGTGCAAGATTCTTATACGGGTGAAGTGTTGGCAGCTGCCTCTTACCCTTACCGGGACGGAAGAAGCCTACCTTTTCAATTTATCTACGAACCAGGTTCAACTTTTAAAACTATTGCCGTTGCCGCCGCCCTTGATACAGATACAATAAAACCAAATGACAAATTTTCAATGGAAAATAATAAATTTAACGTAAGCGGTATAATAATTAGAGACCACCAAGATAAACCGTCTTTAAGTGTAACGGAAATTTTGGAAGTTTCTTCTAATATAGGGGCGGCAAAAATTGCTTTACAACTCGGTGCAAAAAAACTGTATACCTATTTTAAAAAATTTGGTTTTGGCGTAAAAAGTAATGTAAATTTTTTAAGTGAATCTTCCGGTATTTTGCGTGACCACACTACTTGGAAACCTATTGATACCGCCAAAGCAGGTTATGGCTATACCGTATCTGCTTCAGGAGTACAGATTGTTACCGCATATTCCGCAATAGCAAACGGAGGGGCTTTAATGCAGGCCCACTTAATTAGTAAAATAAAGTATCCGAGCGGTAAAGAAGATATTTTAGCAACACCCATGCGTGTAAGAGAAGTTTTAAAACCAAGCACGATAGAAAGCCTTAAAAAGATGCTTATAAGTGTTGTTGAAAACGGAACTGCAAAAGCAGCACAAATGCCTGCTTATAAAGTGGCAGGTAAAACAGGTACTACCGAGAAACTTATGGAAACAGGTAAATATGAAAAGCGCGCTCATATTGCCTCTTTTTGCGGTTTTGTTCCGGCAGGTAAACCGCGTTTGACAATTTTAGTAGTTTTAGACGAACCGGAGAAATCACTTTTCGGTTCAATGTCGGCAAAAATATTTTCTGAAATTGCCGCCAAATTTTTAACTTTATACCCAGAGGTTAATGAAGACTCTTATGCAATTAAAAATTAGTTATCAAACACTTGCCAAAATTACAAACGGAATTTTGTGCCAGGCAAATTTAAAAGATATATTAAAAAGTATTTCCTATGATACAAGAACCCTGCAAAAAGGGCAGGCTTATATCGCTTTAAAAGGAGCGAATTTAGACGGGCATACTTTTATAAAAAAGGCTTTGGAAGCAGGGGCCAATTTCATCATTTTAGAAAAGAAAGAAGCCCAGAAATATGACAAAATTTTAAAAAATACGCCGTTTTTAAGTGTGGACAATACCTTGCTTGCTTTGCAGGAAATTGCAAAATTCCACCGCTTGAGTAAAGACATAAAAATTGCGGCAATTACAGGTTCCAACGGCAAAAGTACAACAAAACAAATGTTAAGTGCGTTACTTAAAAAATTCGGCAAAACATGTTCTACGGAAGGTAATTTTAATAATCAAATCGGTGTACCTGTATCTTTGCTTGAAATATCTAATACAGATAAATTCGGAGTTTTTGAATTGGGTGCTTCGCATATCGGAGATATTGCGGAAATTGCACGCCTTGTTTTGCCGGATGTTGCGGTGCTTACAAATATTTCCCCATCACACTTGGAATTTTTTGGCAGTATGGAAAATATTTATAAAACTAAAACTGAAATTTTAAACCACTTAAATATGGGGGCAACCGTAGTATTTAACGGAGACGATAAATTCCTTAAAAATTTAAAAACAGATTATAAGGGAAAAATGCTGAGTTTCGGTTTTAGTTCCGGTAATGATATTATAATTCAAGACAGTCCCACATTTTCCTTCACTTATAAAGGTGCTTTATTTAATACTGGTATCGTTTTGGAACGCCATAATAAATTAAATGCCGCTGCTGCCTGCGGGGCTGCTTTGGCACTCGGTATGTTTAAAGAAGATATAGAAAAGGGGCTTAAAACTTATAAGCCTATGCCAATGCGCCTTGAAAGACATAAACTAAATAAAACAGAAATTTTGCTTGACTGTTATAATGCAAACCCAGTGTCTATGGAAAATGCTCTAAATATTTTATCCGAGTGTGCAACACCGCGTTTTGCTGTGCTTGGTGACATGCGCGAATTGGGTAACTTTTCAAAAATGTACCACAAAGAACTTGCAAACAAAATTATTAATGCAAAATTAGATAAAGTATTTTTGGCAGGGCAGGAAATAAAAGAAACTTACCAGGAACTTCTTAAATTAAATTTTAAAGAAGTTAAATACAGTACAAATAAATTAGATTTTTTGGAAGATTTACAAAAAATTATACAAAGTAAAAACGGAACTATATTATTTAAAGCTTCAAGGTCTTTAAATTTTGAAGAACTGTTTTTTAAATTGAAGGAGGGCAAATAAATGCTGTACTATTTATCAAATTTATCGGGGGAATTTTCCGTCTTAAATATCTTTAGTTATATTACTTTTAGGGCCGGTGCCGCTTTGCTTTGCGGACTCTTGATTGCTTTAATTATTTCGCCCAAAATTATTGCAAAACTTCGGGCTCATAAAATCGGCCAAATTGAAAGGGATGACGGCCCTAAATCACATCTCAGTAAAAAAGGAACACCTACAATGGGGGGGATAATCATTTTAATTAGTTTGCTTACTTCTGTTTTACTTTGGACACGTCTTGATAATAACTTTATTTGGCTGCTTATAATTGTTACCGTAATTTTGGCTTTGGCCGGTTTTGTTGATGATTACACTAAACTTATAAAGAAAAACACTGCAGGCGCCCCTTCCTGGCTTAAATTTGCGGCACAAATGCTTGCAGCTGTAATTGTTGTGGGATACTTGGGAGTAAATCCTCCTAATACGGAATATGCCACATCTTTAACAATTCCGTATTTCAGCAGTAAGGTTATGCTTAATTTGGGTGTATTTTATGCGGCTTTCGCAATGCTTGTAATAATAGGTTCCTCAAATGCAACAAATTTAACTGACGGGCTTGATGGGCTTGCTTCCGGCAGTGTGATTTTTTGCGCCGGCGCTTATATAGTTTTTGCATACATGGCAGGTAATATGGGGTTTGCGGAATATTTAAAAATTGTACCTGTTCCGGGAGCGGGGGAAATAGCGGTCTTTCTTTCTGCTTTAGTCGGTGCTTGCCTTGGATTCTTATGGTATAATGCATATCCGGCACAAGTTTTTATGGGGGATACAAGTTCCTTATTTTTAGGGGGTGTTATTGCCACTTCCGCAATTTGTATTAAACAAGAACTTGTACTTGTAATTGCCGGAGGTCTGTTTGTTATGGAGGCTTTATCCGTAATTTTACAAATGGGATATTTCAAATTAACAAAAGGTAAACGCATATTTAAAATGGCACCTTTGCATCATCATTTTGAACTCAAAGGTGTAGCGGAACCGAAAGTTATAGTAAGGTTTTGGATAGTAGGAATAATTTTGATGTTACTTGCTTTATCAACTTTAAAAATAAGGTAAAAAATGGGTAATATTTTACTTGTTAAAACACGTTTTTCAACAGCGTTAAAAAGCAAAAATAAAAGAGCACAAAGGCATGATAATTTGCCTCTTAATAAACCTCTTTTTGCTTTTGCGGTTATTATGGTTGTGTTTGGATTGGTGTTTACTTATTCATCAAGCGCATTTGATTCTATGCATTATTTTAAAAGACAGTTGATGTTTGACGTTATAGGTTTTTCATTAATGCTGTTTTTGGCAAAATTTTTTACAAAACTTCATACTTTAAAAATATTTAAGCCGCTTTATATCTTATGGTTTTGCTGGGGCTTGCTTATTTGGGCCTTATTTAGCCCCGAAGCAGCCCATACACATCGTTGGATAAATTTGGGCTTTTTTAACTTACAACCTTCTGAATTTGCAAAAGTTGCTTTGATAATTTATTTGGCTTCGTTCTTCTCAAAAAGACCGTTAAAAACACGCACTGTTGCCACTTATGCGATACCTATTTTTTACTCTATAGTAACAATTGCATTAATTTATGCCGGGCGTGATTTGGGTATACCGATTTTGCTTGCAACTGTTTTATTTTCCATGCTTATTATTGTGGAAATGCCTTTTAAGGGGATTGGTATACTTATGCTTTTTAGTTTGCCTTGTCTAGCGCTTGCCATATTTCATAAAGCATACCGCTTAAAAAGGATGTTCGGCTTTTTATTCGGGGAAGAATCTTACC
>CAMUXX010000029.1 GCA_947164805.1 uncultured Elusimicrobia bacterium
TATAAAACAAACGGTAAAAGTTTAACAATATTTTGGCGCGTAAAAATATTTTCTTTGTGAATATAAAGTTTGGAAATCCAAAGCCCCAAAGCACCAATTGCCCCCATATAATAAACAGTGATTTTAACTTGTGCGCTGTCCAAAGAATTTAAGAAAAGCGACAAGGAAATAAAATAACATAAAGCGGAAAGCCAATAAGTAAGAAGCCGGCTTTTTTCGGTCTTGACAGGTAATTGCTCAGTTTGCATTTCCCCTCCAAAAGAATAAGCCGAGAATGGGGTTCGAACCCACGACCTGCCGCTTACGAAGCGGCTGCTCTACCAGCTGAGCTATCTCGGCATATAGATATTTTACCAATTTTGCATATAAAGAGCAAAATAGCATATAAGGTAAATTATATATTATTTATCCTTTTATCAATTTGTTCAAAATTTTGTTTAGCAGTGCCGGGTTGGCTTTCCCCTTGGATGCCTTCATAACAGGCCCCACCAAAGCACCCATGGCCTTGGCATTGCCTGCCTTAACTTCGGCAGCCGCTTTCGGGTTTGCCTCAATAGCTGCTTTAGCCCAGGTTTCAAGTTGTGCTTCATCATTTACCTGACTGGCACCGGAACTTTCAAGCAGTTTTTTAATACTTCCTTTAGTGTCAAAGGCTTTGGCAAAGACTTCTTTTGCAATTTTGGAAGATATTTTACCGTCCTCAATTTGCTTGATTAAAAATGCCAAATCTTTTGCCGCAATAGGGCTTTGGGCAATTTCCAAATCAGCCGCTTTTAACTTACCGGCAAGGTCTGAAAATATCCAATTTACCGCCGCTTTCGGCTGCACACCTTCTTTTAAAACTGCTTCAAAATAATCTTTTGTTGCATGCTCTTGCGTTACAAGGCCGGCATCATAAGCGTTGAGGCCGAGTGTATCCATATAAACTTTTTTCTGTTCATTGGGTAAAAGCGGCATAGCATTTTTTACTTCTTCAATTTCCGCTTGCGTTACTTGTAAAGGCGGAAGGTCCGGCTCCGGGAAATATCTATATTCCTGAGCTGTTTCTTTTGAACGCATTACATTAGTTTGACCTTTGGCATCATCCCAAAGCATAGTTTGTTGGAGGACTTTCCCCCCCTCATTTAAAAGTTTGCTTTGGCGTTCAATTTCATAAGTAAGCGCATCTTTAACTGCTTTAAAGGAATTTAAATTTTTGATTTCAATACGCGTACCAAACTTCTCCGTACCGACTGGGCGAAGGGATAAATTAACATCCACACGCAATTCTCCTTTTTCCATGTCGCAATTTGAAATATCAAGCCAAGCCATCATTTTTTTGAGATTAGTTAAATAGTTATATGCCTCTTGCGGGGAGCGCATATCAGGCTCGGAAACAATTTCAAGCAAAGGCACACCCGAGCGGTTAAAATCAATTAAAGAACAATCACCGCCGTGCATACTTTTGCCTGCATCTTCTTCAAGGTGAGCACGAGTGATGCCTATTTTTTTGGTATTTCCCTGTTTATCTTCCACTTCAATATAACCGTGGGAAATTATCGGATAAGTATCTTGGGAAATCTGATAGCCTTTCGGTAAATCCGGATAAAAATAATTTTTACGAGCAAATACAGAAACTTCGTTTATATTTGCTTTCAAGGCAAGCCCTGCTTTTATGGCAAGTTTAACTGCCTCTTTATTCAATGTAGGCAAAACCCCAAGTTGCCCTGTACAAAGAGGGCAAATATTTGTATTTGGCGTACTGCCTGCCGCATTTTTACAACTGCAAAACATTTTGCTTGCGGTGTTCAACTGTAAATGTATTTCAAGCCCGATAACCGGTTCAAAAGTCTGTTCCATATTGACATTATATTAAATATAGAGTGTTTAGTATAGTTTTATCGTTTAGAATTTAGAAATCTAAAAAAACTTTTTTAGCAGTGTTGGAAGTTTCTCAATAAAATTTTGATAGTGCAAACCTAAAGTGAAAGTTAAAATTTTCCTAAGTTGCCCGGTCGGTAAATAAAGCAAAGCCAAAGTAAATAAAAACAGTAAACCGCAAATAAATATTCTTATAAATACTTCTTGCCCTGTCAACACTTGCGCTAAAAATGCAGAAGGAATTAAAGCAAGTAAATTTAAAATTACCAAAAGACCAGCATCTTTAAGCGGCTGCCAAAATTTAATTTGCGGTATATAATTTTTAAAAAACAAAGCCACAACAAAATAACCGAAAATTGAACATCCAAGTTGCGTATATGGGTAAGCAAAAGGCCCGAAGCGCGTGATAAAAAAGTACATCGCACCGATTATTACAATATCCCTAAAAATCATATATTTAAAACTTTCTTTAATTTTGCGTGTGCTTGCAATAATACTGCCGGCAAAAGGAGTTAGGACTGTCGTGATTAAAAGTATCATCATAGGCCGTAAGAACCTAACAACATTGGTTGAGGACTGAATATTAAATTCCCCCCTCTTAAAAAACAAATTGACGATATCCGGCGCAAAATAACAAGTAAAAATTGCAAGAGGAATCATAATAAACAAAATCAAATAATTTGCTTTCAAATAATTTCGGTTTAACTCTTCAAAATTTTTTGCGGAAGCATTTTCATTTAACTGTATATGGAAAACGCTTGTGATTTTAAAAGTCAAAATTTCATTTGGGGCATCAGTCAACTGCTTGGCATAGGAGTATGCACTTATTACACCGCCGGCAAAACTGCTCATTAAATACATCGGCAGCATACCTATGCAGAAATTTGCAATTATCAAAATTTGATTTGTTATGATATTTTTTTTCAAGCGGTTTTCAAAAGTAGTTTTAAAATTTATATAGGCCCAATTTAACTTTTTCTTCATCAAAATTAAATAAATTATGGCTTGTAAAATATAAGAGCCTATAAAACCGCAAAGCATGGCTTTAAGCCCTAAAGTATTATGAAAAAAGACCAAAACGACCATCGGTACAACGGCATTTAAAGGCAGCAAAAAATTAACCGAAAATATGCGATACATATACATTATATCAAGCAAAAAGTGGCAAAAAATGTATGAACAAAAGTACAAAAAGGCAAGTTGTAAAATTAAAATATCTTTGGTTAAAATTTCATGCGAAAATCTTGAAAATAAACCAAAAATATTGACGGGAAATAAAAAACCAAGCGCCAAAATTATAATAATTAAAATACCGTATACCAACAAAAAGAAATTTATAAAACTTTTAGAATCTTGTTCATTTTTACTTCTTAAAAACATAGCCTGCGGTATTAAAACATTGCCGTTTAAGGATATAAAAAAAGTACCCACCAAACCGCCGATTGTAAGGATATAAAAATAAATATCAGCCCTGGCTTGTGTGCCGAAATAAAAGGCAATTAAAATACTGTTTACGAAGGAAAGCAATTTCCAAATAAAAGTTGAGCCAACTGAAACTAGCGCCCCTTTTTTATAAGAATATTCCTTAAATAGTGCCATATATCTATTATATTATTTAAAATTTAGTAGGGAAAGGGCTTTAGCGGCATCTTGGCATAATACAAAAGCAGCCCTGATTTTCGCTGCACCTGCAAAATTATTTATCCAAAACCCCGACGTTTTTTTACTGCGGTTTAAGCCGACACGCTCCCCGTAAAAATCAATATTTTGCTGGACTAAAAATTTGTATTTTTTTATGCGTTCTTGCGGTCTTGGTTCGGTGTAAGTGCCTGTATTTAAATAATCTTCAATTTGTTTAAAAATAAAAGGGTTACCTATTGCGCCGCGCCCAATCATAATGCCGTCTGCACCGGTTTCAATCATGGTTTTTGCTTCCTCGGGTTTTGTAATACCGCCGTTAACAATTAAGTTAATTTTACCCTTTGCAAATTGCACCGCTTTATTTAATTCCGCCGAATTTACAGGCCCATTGTGCATTTTTGAAGCCACTCGCCCGTGTAACACTAAAGCAGAAGCGCCGGAATTTATTGCCAAATTCACAATATCTTTAGTTAAAAAATTATTTTCGGTCAAACCGATGCGCGTCTTTAAAGTAACAGGGATTTTTACTGCTTTTACTACGGAAGAAACCATATTTTCAAGTTTATTTAAATCTTTTAAAAGCACGCAGCCCGCACCTGCTTTATTTACTTTTTTAACGGGGCAACCTGCATTTATGTCAACAATATCTGCCCCCGCATCTTGGGCAAGTTTGGCGGCAATAACTAAAGCATCAGCATCCCCACCGAAAATTTGCATAGAAAGCGGATGTTCTTTGGCAGAAATTTTAAGCATATTTTGGCTTCTTTCATTGCCGTATTTCAATGCAGATGATGACACCATTTCCGCGCACACAAGTCCGGCCCCCCCCTCTAAACAAAGCAGACGATAAGGTGTATCGGTTATCCCTGCCGTAGGGGCAAGCACTAAATTAGTTTTGTACGTTAAATTTCCGAATTTTAGGCGTTTGAGTTAATTCATTTTAAATTCGCTGCCAAGCGCTTTTATTTTTTAAATCTGTATTTTTGCGGTTTAAACACCAGGTAACTATATCGCGTACAGTTCTATCGGTATTTTTAAACTCATACATGTTTAAAAATTCCTCATACCCGGGAGCATTGCTTATAAGATGGTCAGGCATGGCGATATCATACAGTTGCTTTTTTTGAATTTCCTGTCCGTTAATAATAATTTTTTTAATTTTATTTTCTCCATTATAAAAAATTTTTATACCGCTTAAAGCACCCTGATGCCCGGATATCAAATTATTTTCCAAAGCCCTTTGTAAATCTGCTCCATACATTTTAACAAACATAACTTTATCATCAAAAGGAAATGCTTTATACAAATCTTCTTCATTAACATCCCCCTGTGTAAGGCCTTCTCCCAAAGCCTCAAGGTTCATTAAACCGACGGCGGTTTTGCCCCATTTTTTTAGGCATGCAGCGGTGTATAAACCTAATGCGGAATCTAAACCATCACTTCCTAAATAAGTGTCAATTTTAGCGACATGTCTTGTACGGGTTTTTGTAACCTGTTGTTTTAAAAAATTAACTTCTCTTAATAAATCTTCATCTTCCCCGATGGAAGAAATATCAAGAAAAATATCCTTACTGCTATGTGAAGATATTTGTTTATTTTTATTTAAAACCAAGTTAATTAATGATATTTGCTGCAAATTGGGCTGTGCCTGGTTGATGATTATTTTTGAATTTTCGGTATTTTCTTTCGTACCTGTTCCGAGAAGAATATCTATGTCGGTAAGTTCATCAAGCAAATTTTTATCGCTTGCGGCTTTATCTTGCCTTTCATAACCAAGGGAACTGAGCAAAATTATTAAATTAACTCCCTCTTTTTTAAATTCTTCTATTAATGGTTTTAAAGATTCAACTTCGTCATAAGCTTTAAATCCGCTTGAACGCACCAAATTATCAAAATCTTTTTTTGAAAGCACACCCAAAACACCTATTTTTACACCCCCAAAATCAAAAACCAAACTATCTCTTATGCCCTTGGTAATGCCTCCGTCGGATGATTTTAAATTGGAAATGACTATCGGTATTTTATTATTTTTAAAAGCATTTTTAATGTCTTCCGCACCGAATTTAAAATCTTCAGCACTCAAAGTTATGGCGGTATACGGTAAGCCGGAAATCAAATTTAAAGTACCTGCCAGTTTAGCGATTTGACCTTCACGCGTGACAGAAAATAAATTACCGCTGTCAAAAAGTAAAAAAGGTTCTTGTTTAGCGGAAAAAATATTTTTTAGGGCCGGCAAACCGCCGTAACTTTTATGTTCTTCACCGAAGGTTTGTGAATAAAAATAACCGGAAATTGCACCCGTGTGATAAATTTCCAAAGCAGTTTTATTATCACTGCAGGCGCAAAAAAATACGCATAAAAGTATTAAAAGGCAACGTTTCATTTTGTTATTTTAATTATGCGCCCTGTTTCAAACGGCGCTTTTATACCGTCCTTATTTTTCTTGATATAATCAACAAAATAATCTGCCAAAAAAATATCGGAATATACAGTTTTATCTTCAACTTTTTTGAACAAATAACCTTCGCTGTTGCCGGCGGCAATAAAGTCCGGCACTGCTAAAACATAAATTTGATTATAGTTTAAAGGTTTACCGTTTACTGAAATTTCAATAATTTTTGCCCTATTATTTTTAAAAGAATATTTAACTTTTAACCCTGCATATTGAAATAAACTTGAGTTTTCTTTTAAACTTTTCCTAACCAATTTTTCCAGGAATTTGCCGTCAACTTTAACTTTCATAATTTTATTTTGGAAAGGTAAAATCTCCTCAATAGCTCTGTTAGTAATATTACCGGCTTGCAAACTTGTTCTTATGGCACCGCTGTTTATTACGGCAATCTCCGCCCCTGTAGCATTTTTAACTATATCACAAAACAAATCACCCAAATAACTATCCACACCGCCGTTTACGGTACCGGGCTTATTTGAAATATCTTCCTGTGCCTTGCCGATAATTTTTTCCATATTTTTATCAAGTCTTTCCTCAGCAAAAGCAAGAATTTCTTTTGATGGTTTAATTTTTGCATTATCCATCAAAACATATTCCGTTTTAACATCTGTTAATTTTTTTGTTTCATCGTCAAAAGTTAAGGTGGCCTCAGTAATACCTTTTAAAGCAGTGCCGGACTCCGCAAAAACTGTATGCCCCGCTTTCCTATTTTGAATAATTTTATGTGCATGACCACCCAAAACTAAATCAATACCTAAACCTTGCGTTAATTTAATGGTAGTATAGGCTGTTTCGTGTTTATCATCTTGTGCGCTGTCATGGATAAGCAAAATTATTGCATCCGGATTTTGTGCTTTAACTTCCGCTACCACCTTTTTAAGCAATTTGCGCGGCTTATTTATTTTGATATATTTTGAGTTTGAAGAAAATTCTTTACCAACCCCGATAACCGCAATTTTATAACCGTTTATATCGTAAAAAGCATAAGGTTTAACATAGGCAGGATATTTTTTTGTTTGTCTGTCTTGGGCATTTAAAACCAACAAATCTGCCTTCAAAGCGGCATTATTTCTTAAGAGGGCCTCATCTTTAAAATCATTTTCATGATTTCCTAAAGTAACCGCATTATAACCAAGTTTATTTATAAAATCTACCGAATATGCCCCTTTACTTTTTTTAGCTTCATAAGTGCCGGAAGTATAATCACCGGAATCTAAAAGTAAATAAGGCTTTTTTTGATTTTCCAAATAACCGGCAAAAGTTGCAAAACCGCCAATGGTTTGCCCCTTAACGGTTGTAGGAAAATAAAAACCATGAACATCAGAAGTGTGGAACACTTTTACTTCCCCGGCCCACACGGTAAAAGCCATGCATAAAAACCCGACAAAAATAATGATTTTCTTCATACTTTTATCTTATCAAATTTTGAAGAGTTTAACATAAAAACACAGTAAACATACAGACATCGGAAATAATGGGAAAATAAGACCCAGCGCTAGTGTTTTGTTTGCTTTTATGTTAGAAGTATTTTTGGACGTTGTACTTGCGAGGAAGGTTTATTTTGTGTTTTCAATTCTTTAGTTATTGCCTTTTTCATTTTTAAAATGAATTTACTACTTGGTGATATTCTTAAAATACTTTCACAATCGGCAAGTGCTTTTTCATGTTCACCGATAGTCATATAAAAACGCAACCTGCTCATGTAATTTACGATATTGTTTTTGTCTTTATTTAGTTTTTGTGTATAGATTCTTTCAATTTCCCCGCTTAAATTATGCCTTAGGCATACGGCAATAATATCGTAAATATAATCTTCATGTGCGGTTTCATAATCTTTTACGGCTTTTTTATATTCCCCGATTTTTGCATATAAAACCGCCCTGCCTATATACAATTCCAATATATGGGGATATTTTTTTATTAGTTTAGTAAATTCTCTTATTTCTTCTTTGATTTGGGTTTGAATATTTTGCGGCATAATTTCTCCTTTTAGCCAATAAAAAACGGCTCATTGATTAGGTCTAATAGAGAGCCCTAAATCAAACAGCCGTAATGTATCAATAAAAATTGAAACATATTCGGCATAAAATCAACGGTTTATAACTCCGACGACTTTACACCTATACGAACTGTTTATGGCCTCTATTAGAATTTTGATTTTTCAAAATGCTACCGTTATTACGGTACCAAAAACAGATTAAATTTTTTTAGGGTTTTTAACCCTGCATAAAAAAACACCTCTCAACTTAGTATATCATTTTTTAGTTACAATAGGAAAATTATCCCCCATCCGTCAAGCAAAAACAAGTTTTTGCTTGCCACCCTCCGCCCGCCAAGCGGGTGAGGGCAATAAAGAAACAAATTTAAACAAAGTCAAACCGTGCGCGTATACCCGGCAAGTATTTTTGAGGAAATTTTGATTTTCTC
>CAMUXX010000030.1 GCA_947164805.1 uncultured Elusimicrobia bacterium
AACTTCAACTGCATCATCATCAAACATTTCATAAAAATCACCAAGCCTGAAAAATAGTAAGGCATGCGGATAATTTTTTTTGATATCGTAATACTGTTGCATTAGGGGTGTCATAACTAAATTATAACATTTACAAAGTGAACTTATAGAAGAATTTTGCCTGCAACTTCTTAATTTTTTGTTTTTCGGGTGCTATTTCCCCGGGAAATAAAACATCGCCTTCAAATAACCCACCGCTTAAATTTAGGCCCCAAGTGTCAAATTTTATACCGGCATTTAAATTAATTTCTTTGGTATAATAATTACGTTTATTGATATTTTCCTTCCCGGAAGAATAAACAAAAATACCCAAACCGCCGTAAAGAAAGGAATATTTGCTTAGGTTAAAATTTAAAAGAGCGTAAACAATTTGCGGGCTTGCGGGTAAAACATCTTTAAAATTCATACCACCGTAAATTATGCCTGTTTGCAGTTTGTTTGGGAAAGTATAAAACTTTTCTTTATCGGAAAAGATATAAAAACCGAGTTTAGTATCCAAAACACCTGTTTTGTAAATGTTTTGGAAATACAGTTCACCGTTAAAAACATAACCTTGGTAAGGAGTTTTTTGAGTATTATGTAATTGTTTCTTTTGTCTTTCCCCGCCGTCTTTAGCACCATAAAAACGGAAACCGGAACTTTCGTTAAAAAACAAATCAATACCCGCCCCATAAATAGAAAGTTTTGAATTTATTTTACTGGTATTATGTGTATACTTTTTGTTTTGGTAAAAATATAGACCGGATAAATTTAACCAATTTAACGGTTTAGCCGTAATTTTAACACCGGCAAGTTTTGCTTTTGCATTTTCATCTATTTGTGCTTCTTCTGCCGCAAGTAAAATATAATCTAAATATTTACTTTCAAAATTATGTTTTATGCCATCTAAAGCGGTAGGGAGTGAAAGATCATAAGGCAAATCATCACCGTAATATATGAAAGATGCAAGAGTTTCATCAACAAAATCAAAACGGCCTAAACTAAAATCAAAATTTGCGGCCTTATACTTTAAATAAGTTTGCCAAATTCTAATCCGTGTTTGAGTTCTGTCTTGACGGTTTATATAGTAAGAAGTCTGGGCATAAGGCAAGAAATTTAAGGATAAACCTTCAGTGATATGATAAGCAAAATCTACATCAAGTTTTGCATAATTGGCTTTATAATCGTCCAAAAAATTATTGTGAATATTTGATTTAGCGGCAAATAAATTTAATTTTGTATCAAATTCTATATTATCACGCAAAGAACCTGCAAGCAACGGAGTTGCAATAAATAACAATATCACAGCATAAAATTTAGGCACAATATGCTTTTTCATCTTACCTATACCAATTGGATATAAGTAAATTTTAGCATTTATATAATGCAAGCGCACAAAATTTTGCAGATAATAAATTATTTCTTCTTGCTTTTGATATAATTTAGGACGATTTTTTTGAATTTTCTGCCGCGGTCTTCAAAGTCAGTAAATTGGTCAAAGGATGAACATGCCGGGGAAAGTAGCAAAATATCACCGCGTTTTGCATGGCTGAAAATATATTCAACCGCATGCTTTAAATCGCCCTTTTCAACAATAGGAAAATAAGGCCCGATATCTTGCTTAATAATTGGGCTTGATTCGCCAATTAAAACCGCTTGTTTGCAGTATTTTTGAAGGAAAGGAAGTAAAGGTGTATATGGTGAGCCTTTATGCCTGCCACCCAAAATCAGCCAAATATTATTTGCGCCATTAAAAGATTTTAAAGCAGGAATTGTGCTTTCAATATTTGTGGCTTTTGAATCATTATAGCATTTAATACCCTTAAACTCGGCAAAATATTCAATGCGGTGCTCAAGGCTATTAAAAATATCAAAACCTTTTTGGACTGCTTTTTGGCTTACCCCCCCTGCAAAAGCCATTAAAGAGGCTGCCATAGCATTTTCAATATTATGTATACCTACAAGCAACTTAGGCGGTTTTAAATGCGCCCCTGTTGAAAATATCAATTCATCTCCGTCATAAAAGACATCAACACGCACGCTATGTTTAACCTCTGAAGAAAATGTTAATACACGGCTTTTGGCTTTTTTAATAAGGCTAACGCAGACTGTGTCCCCGCCGTTAGTAATAAAAAAATCATCCTTACCTTGTTGCTTAAAAACTTTACTTTTTGCCAAAATATAATTATCAATACCGCCGTGATGGTCAAGGTGGTCAGGCGTAATATTTAATAGCGCAGAGCAAAAGGGTTTAAAATAGGTACTGTCCTCAAGCTGGTAACTGGAAACTTCTAGAACTATTAAGGAATTTTCTTCTATTTCATCGGCATAACTTATTAAAGGGGTGCCGATGTTTCCGGCCACATAAACTTTTTGTTTTGTTTTAATTTCTTTTACATGTTCCTTTAAAATTTCACCAAGCATTACCGTTGTGGTGCTTTTACCGTTTGTGCCTGTAACTGCAAAAACCCTCACACTTTTAGGGACAAAGGCTAAAGCAATTTCCACTTCGCTGAAAATAGGTTTTTTAAGTTTTTTAATTTTTTGGATAACTGATGCAAAATTGCTGATACCCGGACTCTTAACAAAAAAATCACAATCAAAAAATTGCTCAGTAAAACCACCGGTAAAAACTTCTATACCGTCTAATCCGACCGGTAAAGGTAAGGAACGGGAATCTTCCAAAAAGACTTTAAACCCCTGCTTATATAAAAATTTTGCGGCGGCCTGGCCACTTTTACCAAGCCCGATAACACCGGCAGTTTTACCTTTAAACTTTTTAAAACTAAACATAATTTTTAAGGGCTTTTAAGGCCTCTTCCTCATCTGAAAAATGTATTTTACCTGTTGGCAATATTTGATAGTCTTCATGGCCTTTGCCGGCAATTAAAATTATATCACCCGGTTTTGCCATACCTATTGCCTTATTGATGGCTTTGCGCCTGTCAAGTTCCACTTCATAATTTTTATGGTTACCGACACCTTTTAAAATATCTTCTAAAATATTTTGCGGATCTTCACGGCGCGGGTTATCATTTGTTATTATAACAAAATCGCTGTTTTCCACCGTACAAGCACCCATTAAAGGGCGTTTTGTCGTATCACGCTCACCGCCGCAACCGAAGACGGTTATAATTTTACCTTTTTTATAGGGTTTAACGGTATCAAAAGCGCGGAGTAAAGCTTCCTGAGTATAAGCAAAATCTACAAACACATAAAATGGTTGGCCTGCTTTTATTGCCTGCATACGCCCGGCAACACCTTGCAAACTGACAATACCTTTGATGGATGTATCCAAATCTATTCCGTAAGTGTTTGCCGCTGCAATGGCTGCCAAAGCATTATAAACATTATGTGCACCAAGCAAATTTATTTTTGCGGTTTTACCGTTTACTTTAAAAGCTACCCCGTCTAAAGACGGGCAAATATCCGTTGCCGCAAAATCCGCTTTACCCTTAATTGAATAAGTTAAAATTTTGATTTTACCCTCAAGCATTTTATAAAGTTTTTGGCCGTATTCGTCGTCAATATTAATAATTGCGGTTTTGTTTTGTTTTGGATTTTTAGGGTTTAATAAACTGTCAAAAAGTTTATATTTTGCATTAAAATAATTTTCAAAAGTATGATGGAAATCTAAATGGTCGCGCTGTAAATTAGTAAAAATTGCCGTATCAAAATTTACACCGTCCACACGTTTTAGTTCCAAAGCGTGGGAGGAGACTTCCATAATGCAACTGTCCGCTTTTTGATTAACTGCCGTGTATAAAATATTTTGTAAAGTTAAAGCGGCAGGTGTTGTATTTGGTGCTTTGCTTAAAACTTGACGGTTAATACGGTAATTTATTGTGCCAAGTACAGCAGGAATTTTGCCGGCATTAATCAAAATACTTTCAAGCAAATAAGAGATACTTGTTTTCCCTTTTGTACCGGTAATTGCAAACATTTTGAGTTTATTAGACGGGTTATCGTAAAATTTAAGTGCGGTGGCTGCCATGGACGCCTCAATATCTTTAACTAAAACTGACTCTTTATAAGGCAATTTTTCTTGGCTAACAACTGCACAAGCACCGTTTTGCAAGGCAGAAGGTATAAATTTATGCCCGTCAACGGTATGCCCTTTTACGGCAAAAAACACAAAACCCTTTTGCACCTTTTGGGAATCTTGCGTTAAGCCTAAAACCTCACAATCAAAATTAGCGGTTGGAAAAAGTTCTCTAAGTTTCATAAAATATATTATGCTAAAAAAATCTTTACTTGAAAAATTATATGCAAAATATAACCACTTGTGTTATGTTTCGCCCGACCCTTTGCAATTTTGCCGCCCTTATAAATATAAAGAGCAACAGGAAATTGTCTGCCTTATTGCAGCATCATTTGCTTACGGTAATGTTAAGCAGATAATAAAGGCCGTCAATAATATTTTACTTAATTTAGGGCCTAGACCGAAAGACTTTCTTTTAAAGACCACTAAGCCGGAACTTAAAAAAATGTTCAAGAATTTTAAATACCGTTTTACTACCGGCGAAGAAACTGCCGATTTCCTTTGGGCAATTTCCCAAACACTTAAAGAATACGGCACTTTGGAAAATTTATTTTTAAAATTTTATAAGCCTAATAAAGATTTTGTTTTTGCACTTAAAAACTTTGCCGCACATTTAAGAAGTTACGGTAATATTAACACTTTGATACCAAACCCGGCAAAAAACAGTGCTTTAAAACGCCTTAATTTATTTTTACGTTGGTGCGTGCGTTGTGATGAAGTGGACCTTGGTTGTTGGCGCGGCGTTGACTGTGCCGATTTACTTATTCCGCTAGATGTCCACATGCACCGAGCCGCCAAAGCACTTGGGTTAACAAAAAGGAATCAAGCCGACTTAAAAACCGCTTTGGAAATTTCCGCCAATCTTGCCAAAATTAACCCCAAAGACCCTATAAAATATGATTTTTGCCTCACGCGTTTTGGCATCCGCCCCGATATGAGCGAAAAGGACCTGGAAGAACTTGCTAAAAAGTTGTAAAAATGCCCTTATATCTTTACCAATATAAAGGCATTTTGATTTTTAACTAAGTTAACAAGAAGTAATCACATTTTGGTGCATTACCGCTTTTTGTATGGTTTAATATTTTTCCACATATACCAAAAGTTTGCCACGTTTGAAATTAATTACACTATTGCCTAAAGCAATATTGCTAAGCCCGCGTTGGCCCGGTGCTAAAATTTCGTTTTTTAATGGGTAAAGTAAATTTTGCGTGCTTATATTTTTAATTTCTTCAAGCGCAATTAGGCTCACACGTGCACCATTTTTTGCCTTAATTTTCGCACTTTTTGAAAGCAAATAAACTATGGCTTTAGGGAATAAAAAACAAATATCAAAATACTTTAAATAATTCCCGGCAGTTAAAAAATTGCTTAAACCGAAATCAAGACGCCCGCCATAAGAAAGTGCAATATCTACCTGTTTTGGTTTTAGGGTTTTTAAGTAATCAAGGGTCTTTTCAAAATCACTGTTATCTTGGCGCTTAATTTGTTTTAAACGACCGCGCAAAAGCGTTTTATTTTTAGGTGTAATACTATCTAAGTCGCCGACAACCAGACTTGGTTTCACTCCTGCTTTTAAACATTTATTTGCACCGCCGTCAGCCGCCAAAATAAAGGAATACCCTTTGGCTGCTGCCGTCAAAAATTTTTTGTTTAAAGTACCGTTTAAAACAAGCAAAACTTTATTTAACTTTGCCATATTTTACCTTTAGTAAAATTGCACCTAAACACATTATATTAACTATCAAGCCTATATAAAAGCCCTCAACTTCCGCCAAAAAGCCTGTGCGCGGCAAGATATTCCAAACAGTAACAATTAAGGCGGAAAACCATACGCAAAAAACAAATTGCTTACCATTTATTTTTTTAGGAAAAAAGTACCCCATCATTACAGGCACCAGCAAACAAGCCGCCATATAAGAACCAAGCACAAACCATATTTTTTTAAAACTGCCCTCAAAAAACAAAGCAAGCAAAATAGAAATTCCGCCTATTATAAAGAAGAATATTTGATTTGCAAGCACTTGGTTTTTAAATTTATCTTTGAGCAAGTCATAAGCCAAAGTGTTGGAAGCAATAAACAAAAATGAATCAAGCGTAGATAAAATTATACACAAATTTCCGGCAATAAAAAAGCCCCTTAAACCACTAGGCAAAAGTTGCACTGCATATAAAAAATAGGCATGCGCCGGCAATGCATCGGGCAAAATCGCACGTGCATATAAAGTGCCGGAAGTGGTACATAAATCAAAACAAAACCAAATAAATGTACAAATTAAAATACCCGTTTTGGCGGTTTTGCCGTCTTTAGCGGCAAAACATCTTTGGTAAAAACTGGGATCAATCAAAGTAGCCAAGGCAATACCGGCCCAAACAAAAGTATTAAGCCAACTGTTTCCGCCCGTTATAGAAAAATGGCTTACCGGCAAAGTGTTTCTCAAAAAGCCGATACCGCCGAAAGTACTCACAGACATTACAGCAACAATCAGCACCGCAAGGCACATAATGCTAAATTGTATGATGTCTGAAAATACTACTGCACGAAGTCCGCCCCACGCAGTGTACAAACAAACAATAAAAGTGCCTAAAACCATAGCAGGCACCAAATTAATACCGAAAATAAGTTGCAAAAATAACCCTAAACTTAAAACATAAGAAATCGGCAAAATATTAAAAAATGTAAATACTGCGGCGGTTTTACGGGCGCGCTCCCCAAACATTTGGCCAACTGCTTGCGGAAGTGTAACACTTTGGTAACTTTTAATTTTATCTACCAAAAATAAAGCAAAAATAATATAGGCAATATACCAAAAAACACCTTGCGTAACAAAGTTATAAATACCGTAATTGAAAGTTATTTCATTTACACCGAAAATTCCACCGTACCAAGTAGCGGCAAGCGTCGCAACAAAGAGTGGTAAGGTAAGTTGCCTGCCCATAAGCATATAATCAAGGAATTTATTTGTATTTTGAGGTTTTCTCAAATGCCCGTACAAAACACTTGCAAAAGTTAGCAGCAAAATAAAAACTATTACCCCCAAATCTAAGGGGGTAAGTAGTGTGGAAACCGCTAAATTTGCTACAAAATTTCCTTGCATAAAATCTAGGTTATTGCCAATTTATATAATTTGCAATTGCCAAAAAACCAAAGGAAAGTAAAAACCAAACAGTAACAAGCGGCAAAATAAATTTAAACCATTTCTGAAATGGTATTTTTGCCATACCTATAACAGCAATAACAATCGGGCTTGTGGGGATACAAACATTTGTCCATCCGTCGCCAAACTGATATGCCAAAACCATTGTTTGGCGTGTGATGCCGATAAGGTCAGAAAGCGGTGCAAGTATCGGCATAGTTAAAACTGCTTTGCTTGAGCCGGACGGTATAAAAAAGTTAATAATTGCCTGCATTATAAAAGCGGCCCAACTTGCCAAGGTAGAATTTAATTTGGAAATTATGCCTGCCATAAAATTAAGGGCCGTATCCAAAATATTTCCGTTTTCGGCGATAATTATAATTGATGTCGCAAGAGCAAGCAAGAAAACAATTTCTGCCATACCGCGTACACCGTCATAAAAAGCAGTACAAGCATCACTTACTTTTAAGCGACCTAAAATTGTGGCAACTACTGCTAAACCGAAAAATAATGCCCCGATCTCGGTTATATACCACTCATATTTTAATACGCCGAAAACCAAAAGGCCCATAGTTGCGGCAAAAGCAATTAAAACAAGTTTGTGAGATAATGTAAAAGTTACAGCCTCATTATGTGTAGTTGCAACCTCCTTTCTTTTTTCTTTATCAAATTCATAAGTTAAACTTGCTTTAGGGTCCTTCTCAATTTTATGGGCATAATACATGATAAAAGCAATAGCAACAGCAGTACAAATGACCCACATTATAAGGCGAAACTGAAAACCGGAATACATCGGCAGTTCTGCGATACCTTGCGCAACGCCTAAAGTGAAGGGATTCATAAAAGCACTTGCAAAACCTGCCGCCGCACCGATAAACGGAACAGTTACACCAACTAAAGAATCATACCCCAGTGACAGTGACAACGGTATAAAAATAGGTATAAATATTAATACTTCTTCGGACATTCCAAAAGTTGCACCGCCGACAGAGAATAAAAGCATACTAACAGGAATATATAAATTTCTTAGATATGTCCTTTGGTAAATATATTTAATATGGTT
>CAMUXX010000031.1 GCA_947164805.1 uncultured Elusimicrobia bacterium
TTTTGAGCCTTATCAAAGACTTTTAAAAAATATGCCTTTGGTGGTCGCAATAGGTTCAGATGAATATGGCCCTGATGCAAAAACTGACATCGGCAAAGGCTTTTTGGCAGCGCATTATAAAGCAAATCATACCATGCCTTGGAGTGCAGGCACGCCAAACTATTATTATTTTGATACCGCAAATGCCCGTATAATAGTGATTGATACCAATAATTTATACGGTGCTTTGCAAGCACCGGGGCTTGATAAAAAATCTGCCCAGTATGAGTGGCTTAAAAATACTTTGGCAAAAGCAGGGGCGGACAAATGGAAAATTGTTATAATGCATCACCCTGTTTATTCAAGCGGTGCTACGGAGGATTTATTAAGTGCTTTTCTTGCCCCTTTATTTGAGGCACATCAGGTTAAATTGGTTATTCAAGGCCATCAGGGTGCTTATGAGAGGACAAAGCCCATACGGAAAGGTTCACCTTCCAGAAACGGACCGATATATATTACGGTAGGCGGCAGCGGTAAATTTTTTGAAGAAAGTTCTTATGCCAATGAATGGCGGTCCAAATATCTTGCTTTGCCGCATTTTTCGCACATTAAAATTGTGGATAGGAAACTTTCTTTAAGAACTTATACGCACGATAATAAACTTATTGATGCTTTGGATATAAATTTTTAATTTGTAATACTTTGTTTATTTTGCTAAAATAAATTTGTAAGTTATTTTAAAAGGAGAATTAAATGAAAAAATTATTTTTACTTTTAGCTGCTTCCGCTGTTTTAGCAGCTTGCGCAATGCCGAATTTGGAAACCGGTGCTTCAATGTTCAGCCAAACACAGCAACCTATGTTAGTCGGTTCTGAAAGAGGTACCAAAATAGGCCGTGCATGTGCTAAAAATTATTTCGGTATTTATACCGAAGGTGATATGAGCGTTGCCACAGCAAAACGCAACGGTAATATTACCAAAGTTGCTACTGTTGATAAAGATGTTAAAGGTTATTTAATCTTTGCAGAAGTCTGCACAGTAGTTACCGGTTATTAATTTATAACTCCCCTACATAATGACGGTGGGGGAGTTTTTTTATTTAAAAATGCAAAACCAAAAAATTTGTTTTGTTTGCCACGCAAATATTTGCCGCAGTTTTTCCGCCGAATGCTTTTTAAAAGATTTTTTACTTAAATTAGGGCGTAGGGATATTGATGTCATTTCCCGCGGAATATATGCGCAAAGTTATTTTGAAGTGCCAAGCAAAATTACAAGTTTTTTAGCATCAAAAGGTATCAAACAACCGCCGCATACGGCAACTTTACTGACGCGCCAAGATATGCAAAATTGTTCTTTGGTTTTGACAATGACCGAAGGGCAAAAAGAATATATTTTGGATAATTACGCCCAGTTTTCCGACAAAGTTTTTACTTTGCACGAATATGTTTACGGCAAAGAACAAAGTATAAAAGACCCTATTTCTTTAACGGGCAAAAGTTTTGAAAAGGTCTTGGAAGAAATTTACAAAACCGTGCAAGACCTTGTTAAAAAGATTTAACAAAAATGATATACTAAGTTTAGAGGTTATTTTTTTATAGGGCTGAAAACCCTAAAACAATTTTAATCTGTTTTTGGAATCGTATGTAGAATACGATGGCATTGCTGAAAAGCAATCCAGAGACACTTCAAAGACAGTCGTTAAGATACAATGTATCTTTTGTTTGTCATTTTTTATATGACAAATGACGGCTGTTGTGTTTGAGGTAGTGTCTCTGGCTCAAATATATCGGCCGTTTTTTATTGGCTGAAGAAAATTGTAGAAATACAAAAAGGAGAAAGTATGAAAAAGTTAGTACAAAAAATAAAAGATACTTTAAATATCTTATCTTTAAGCAAAGGTTTTACTTTGCTTGAATTACTGGTGGTTGTTTTGATTATCGGTATTTTGGCGGCAATTGCTTTACCGCAGTATCAGTTGTCAGTTGATAAAAGTGAACTTACCAAATTGCGTACTTATGCCAAAACATTAGCGGATGCATATGCTCGTTATTATCTAGCGGGGAAAGAATTTTCTTATACTGATAATAATTATTTTAATTATCTGGACATTGATTTCCCATATACTAAGAGTCGTGGCGGTTATGGATATAGATGCCGTATTAACGGGGATAATTATTGTTGTATAGCCCCAATATATTCGTCAGGAGTATATTGTGCTAAAAATAATTATAGTTTCGGTATTCGTATCTCAGGTCTACCTGGAAATTCTAAAGTTTGGTGTTTTGCCAAAGATGATAATGAGAGGGGAAACAAATTATGTAAGAAGTTATGGAATAGAAAAACAGATCAATCTACAGGATATCTTACCCCTCAAGGCATTGCATCAGATTTTTTCGGTCATTATTATCCTATTCAATAAATAATTTTCAGATATCGTTAAACAAACTGTTTTTATCACCGATAAGGGTATAAAGTTCTTCTTGTTTTAAGAGCATATCTTTAATGTCAAAATCTTGCATTAGGGCAAGTGTTTGTTCTTTAAAGGTAAAATTACCTTGCAAAATGTTAATAATACTTTCTGCGGCCTTTTTTGTGCTGTTTTGAGGTATCAGAAAGCCATTTTGCCCGTTTTTTAAAACTTCGCTAATACCGCCCGCATCATAGCAAACGGCAGGAACTTTCATAAAAAGTGCCTCAAGCAAAGCCATCGGTAAACCTTCGCGAATTGAAGTAAGCAAGAAAACATCTGCTATTGAAAGCAAATGCGGAATATCATCCCGCTCACCGATAAGTTTGAAATTGTTTTCAAGTTTTAATTCTTTTATTAAATTTTCCGTTTTGGTTTTAAGTGGGCCTGTACCCGTATATAAAAAGACGGTATTTGGCATTTTTTGGCAAACTAAATTTGCTATTTTCACGCTTTCAAGCGGGTTCTTTTCCGGCTTTAAATTAGCTGTTTGCAATACAATTTTTGTTTCTTCTTTTATGCCGAGTTCCTCAAACAGTTTTACCTTATTAAAGCGTAAACTTTCTTTAGTTTTAGGTGTAACTCCTGCACGTATAAGGCGCGCTTTTTGCGGTGTGGTAATTTTGTATTTTAAAGCGGTTTGCAAATCTTTGTTTGAAACGAAAATCATATAGTCTGCGAACAAAGCGGCAAAACGCTCAACAAAAATATAAAAATACTTTTTAAATATATTTTGCCCTTCGTAAAAAACAAAACCGTGCGTGGTATGTACCACTTTTGCTTTTGTAAAAAGTTTGGCGGCAATGCGCCCCAAAATACCGGCTTTCGGGCAATTTGTATGCACAATTTGAGGGTTGATTTCTTTTAATTTTTTTGCAAGTTCTTTAAATGCTAAAAAATCTTTTATGGGGTTAATTTGACGAACTAAAGATGGAATAGTATATAAATTTTTTATATGGTCTTTGGCATATTTTTCAAGTGTTCCGCCCTCACCGCACATCAAAAAAGGTTCAAAATTATCGCTGATATGGCGTGCGCTGTAAAGCACGCTTTTTTGCGCGCCGCCAAGGTCAAGTTTAGTTATAATAAAAACTATTTTTGTTGCCATAAACCGATTTTATAAGATGGATAATAATAGTTTAAAATATCACTTGCAGCCTTTTGTTTTCGGGCAAGGCCGATTGCACCAGCAATGCAAATGCCACTGCCGCTGCCGGTATCTGTACCTATAAACAAAACTTCTTTTTTGAAAGGTATAAAGGTAAAAAAGTCAGACCTCAAAGTATTTGCCGAAAGCACAAAGTTCGCTTCTTTAAAAGGCAATTCAATAGTTTTTTTAGAGCCTACAAAACGTACTGCCAACACTCTACCTGTATCGGAAAAATCCGCTACTTCAAAATATTTTAATTTGCCGATATTAAAATTTTGTTTAAGGCGCATTTGTATGTCCTTAATAGGTATAGCGTAAATCCATTTAATTTCTGACCATTGTGTTGGATCTTGCGGTGCGGAAAGTAAATCGGCCGGCGGATTTGAAAACATATATTTAAAAATATTTAAAGCACTTGGTTTAAAATCAAAAGTTTTACCGGTGTTCTTTATTCCATTTTCCGTAACTGTACCGCAAGCCTGATAAGTTTTTGCCAAGGCAAGTTCATTTTCATTTGTAAGTAAGACTTTATTTTTTGTGGCTTCGGCAGCTTTTCTCGCCAAAAAGGAAACCATATTGTTGCCGCCAAAATTAAATTCCGGTACATTATCGGGGATATTAAAATCAAAATCTGCCGTCAAGTTAATAATGTTATAAAGGCGTGTTCTTGTGGCAATTGCCATAGCTTCCAATATGGCTTGCTCGCGGACGCCATGCAAAGCAGTGGTAAGAAGAGGTGCAACAGTTTCTTCCACAGAAGTTATGTTAACAAGTTGCATACCGTCATCAGTAGGTATAACGAGCAAGGAGCCTATTAATTCTTTATCACCTAAATTCGTTGCAAAAATATTATCGGCTTTTGCATCTTTTATTATCATGCTTAATTTTTTATCTTCCAGGTCAATTATAAAAGGGTTTTTTGTGGAGAAATCATAAGTACCCCATTTGTTTTGAATATGCACGCCTTTATTATTTTTATCAAATATAATGTTTTTTGCGACGAAGGCATCTGCTTTCATAACAAAACCGCGCTTGTCATCTTTAATGGTGTAGGGGGAACTTGTAGAAAAAGTAAAGCCTGTAATATCTGTAAGCATACCGTTTGGTGCAGAATAAAGCCCGATTTTAAGCGGTGCGCTTTTGTCCGGTTCTGCATTTTTTATAAACATTTCAGTCAGACGGGAATAAAATAAATAATCTTGTGCTTCCCCGTTGATATGTTTTGAAAGTTTTTGCAAATATTTTTTTGCTTCTTTATTTTTACCGTCTAAAATAAAAAGGCTTGCATAACTTTGCCAAGAGGGTATATATTGCTTTAATTTGTATTGTGTGCGTGCTAAATATAATTGCGGCATATAATTGCTACCGTCATGTTCCAATGCTTGTTCAAAAAGTGTTTGCGCAGCTTTTTTATTGCCGTTTGCAAAATAAATGCGTGCTATCAGATAAACCGCATGGGAAATTTTATAAGGATCATTACTATAAATATCCTGTAAAATTGTACCGGCTTTATCAAACTTTTTCTTATTAAAATATGCTTGTGCCAAAGCAAGTTTACCTGAGGCTAAATATTCAAAATCAGAAGTTAAGAATAACATATTATCATAAGTTTTTTGCGCTTCTTTAATTTTATTTTGTGCGGCGTAAAGCCAAACTTGCAACAAATTATAAATGGGTGTTTGGGGCTCAATTTTTAAAGCATTATTTAAGGCTTTTTGCGCTTTTTTATAATCACGCCTTTGTAAATAAATTAAAGCAATTTCTGCTTGTGCGAGGGCGGAGTTTTCATGTTTGGAAAGTTCTTCCAGGGTTTTTTCCGTATCACCTGCCAAAAACCATTTATTGTCTTCAGTAAGATTTTGCGGCATTCCATAGGCTAAAACCGTTTTTGTTAAAACTTCTTCATTTAACTTTATGTCAGGCAAGCGGTTAACTGTTATAGCCTGTACTTGGTCGCGTTCAGCGAAGGCAGATAAAGGCGTTATTTGCTTTTGTTCTTTTGTTTGGGCATTAGCCTGAAGGGCGGTGTTTCCGTTTAATGCCTCATTTAAAGATTGTGCCGCAAGCGGCGCAGAAAGTAGAAACAGTAATAAAAATTTGATTATTCTCATACTTAAATTATAGCAAACAAAGGGCAAATATATTATAATAATTTAAAGGGGCAATCTATGAAAAAAAATATAGAGGCACTTTTAGTTTATGCCTTTAAAAATAATTTAATTGAAAAAGAAGATCAATTTTGGGCGCAAAATGCGCTTTATTCTTTGCTAAATATTGACGGCAGTTGCCCAGATATTTTGCCAAACCCTAAAGCCAAAAAATTGACTGAAATTTTAAATAATTTATCCGCTTATGCAGCGAAAAAAGGCCTGCTTAAAGCAGATACCGCAAGTTACCGCGATAATTTTGAAATTGCCTTAATGGGCATTTTTACCGCGCGCCCGAGCGAAGTAAAAAATAAATTTTTTGCAGATAAACAAAAAAGCCCCAAACTTGCAACGGACAATTTTTACAAATATTCCAAAGCCTTAAATTATATTAGAACGGATCAAATTGCAAAAAATATTTCCTGGAAAGTACATACAAAATATGGGAATGTGGGTTTAACAATAAATCTTGCCAAACCGGAAAAGGATCCAAAGGAAATTGCCTTGCTTGGCAAACAACCGCTTAAAGAAAATGCATACCCCAAATGCGTGCTTTGTGCGGAAAATGTGGGATATGCGGGCCGACTTGGTTACAGCGCGCGCCAAAATTTGCGCGTGATACCGCTTAAACTTGGGGGGGAAGATTGGTTTTTTCAATACTCACCTTTTTCTTATTACAGTGAGCATAGTATTGTTGTTTCTTCTGAACATAAGCCAATGAAAATTACTGCAAAGACATTTGTCAATTTGCTTGATTTTTTGACGGAGTTTCCGCATTATTTTATCGGTTCAAATGCAGATTTGGGGCTTGTGGGCGGAAGTATTTTAAATCACGATCACTATCAGGCCGGGCGCTATACTTTTGCTTTGGATACTGCCAAAACAAATTTGAAATTTAGTTTACCTAAATTTAAGCAAGTTGAATTTTCTTGGCTTAAATGGCCGGTTACGGTTTTGCGTGTGCGCGGGCCCAAAAAACAAGTTGCTTTGGCATCTGCGCATATTTTAAAAACTTGGCAAAATTATGACGATAAATCTGCTGAAATAATGCACGCCACAGGTAAAGAACAGCATAGTACGATTACGCCTATTGCACGCTTTAAAAACGGCAAGTATGAAATCGATTTGGCTTTACGCAATAATCGCACTGACGGTAAACACCCTTTTGGTATTTTTAATACGCCTGAAAAGTATCATAATATCAAGCGTGAAAATATGGGTTTAATTGAAGTTTTGGGCCTTGCGGTTTTGCCTGGCCGTCTTAAAAATCAGATGGCGCAAATTGCGGAATTAATAAGCAAAAACAAAATTGAAAATATCAAAAAAGACCAAAATTTAAAACTGCATTATAATTGGGTTAAAGAAATTTGCGCCGGAAAAAAATTCAAAAATTTAGCGGAAGCAGAAAAATTTTTACGAACGCAAATAGGCTATACTTTTGTAGCATCTTTAGAAGGCTGCGGTGTATTTAAACAAACGCCTGAAGGTAAACAAAATTTGCTAAAATTTATTAAAAGACTTGGAGGAAAAATTATTTAGCCAAGCCAAGAAAAAGGCTTTTAAAATTTGAGAAGTGAAGATTGTTTAAGATGCTTAACTTCGGGTTAAGCAGAGCTGAACGGGCAAGATTACCCGACGGCACCTTAGAAGCTTAAATAATCGCTAATCTGTTTATTTAATAAACAGGAGGCGGTTATATGGGTTATTCTAAGGGCTCTGATAACCGCCTTTTTATATTTAATTTTATGATTTGGCGTCACTGATTTTGTTAGTAAAAATAAAGGAGAAAAAGTATGAAACTAAAAAATAGTAAACAAAACTTCAAGCAAGGTTTTACTTTGCTTGAACTGCTGGTAGTGGTACTCATTATCGGCATACTTGCCGGTATTGCCTTGCCGCAATATCAGTTGGCAGTAGGAAAAGCAAAATTTACCACAATAAAAAATCTTACACACAGTATAGCACAGTCTGCACAAAGATATTATTTAATACATGGTTCTTATACCACGTCATTAGAAAATTTGGATATTGAAATCCCTAGCGAAATAACATGTGGTATGCCTAGTGATACAATTTCTATGTTTTGCAAGACAATTATTTTTAATACACAGTTTAGATATTATCTCTTAAAAGATACAGGGAAACCTTTATATTGTCTAGTATATAGCACAGATAGTAATGATAAGGCAAATCGTTTATGTAAAAAAGAAACAAATGCTAATGAATATGCTTCAGGTGAAAATTGGATACGTTACTCTTATCAATAGTTAGAGGGTAATTTATTTGCTGCTTAATCCAGTGAATAAAAAACCGAGTGCTTGCTTGTTATGAAACTTTGCAAAACACCCGGTTTTTAAATATTTTAGTCCATAATTTATGGCACGGCGTCCATCACTTTTTTGAGTTCTTCTTCGCTTTTGCCGCGGACTTCAACAGTC
>CAMUXX010000032.1 GCA_947164805.1 uncultured Elusimicrobia bacterium
CCCACATTTAAACCCTTATAAATTTGGCGGGAATCAACAGAAATAATACTGTAATTTAATTCTTTGGCAAGGTGTAAAGCAACTGCCGTCTTACCGACGGCAGTTGGACCGGAAATGATTATTGGAAGATTACTCACTTAAACAAAGTTTTATCCTTTTGAATTTTATTGCAAATACCGTTGCATTTACAATTAGGAACGCAAACTTCCGGCAAGCGCAGCATTATGCGGGTGTTACAATCTAAAAAATCATTTGCAAGTGCCATAATTTTATCTGAAACGGCCTTGTCAATTTTTGTAAATTCTATACCGATAGTGTAAACCGGCCCTTTTTGGCGAACCCAAGCCGTTTTTGCTTCAACATCAAATTGGCCGACGGTGGGCAGTTCCATTTTAATATGCATAGTACCGGCAATAGGTGCTTTTAAAAAGGAAACTATACGCATACCTGAAGCAGATAAATCTGCCAAAACTGCTGCTATTTGATGTACTTTACCGTCGTTATTATCAATATAAGTTAAATCAATAGGCTCAACGATATTGCTGATTACCGGCACACGCGGATGGCGGCGGCGTTCAATGAAATCTTTCTTTTCTTTGCTCATAAGTTACACCTCTTATCTCAAAATTTTACCGTTACTGTCCTTAATCAAAATTTGTTCTATACTGCCGATTGCTTTAGGGGTTGTAGTTCTATACCACAAATTTCCCGAAGTCCGGCCGGAGTTTTTTGTCTCAAACAAAATTTCTTCCGTTTTACCGATACGGCTTTTATATGCCACAGCGGAACACTCCCTAATTTCATTTAACAAAATATTTAAACGATTTTCCACTATTTCTTGCGAAATTTCCGGAATTTCCGCCGCAGGTGTGCCGGCTCTAGGCGAAAATTTAAAACAATAAGCAAAACTAAAACCACATTTTTTTACAAGATTTAAGGTTCGTTTAAAGTCTTCCTCCGTTTCCGTAGGATAACCCACAATGATATCTGTACTTATCAAAAAATCAAGTCGTTTTAAATTCTTGATTATTTGCAAATATTCTTCGGCGGTATATAAACGCTTCATATCTTTTAGAACTTTCGTGCTGCCACTTTGCAAAGGCAAATGTAAATGCCTTGCAATTTTTGGGTTATCTTGCACAACTTTATAAAAATCTTCTTTAATAAAAACTGGGTGCGGGCTTAAAAAACGAACACGTTTAACTTCAGGTATTTTGCAAACTTCCGCTAATAATTTTGAGAAGGTAAACCCCTTATAATTATAAGCATTCACCGTTTGCCCAAGCAACATAATCTCTGGGTAATTTTGAGCTTTATTTCGGCAATTTTCCAAAACAATTTCAGGTGGAATTGATGAAGCCTCACCCCTCACATAAGGCACAATACAATAAGCACATTTGCAACTGCAACCGCGCATAATGCTTACTTGACCTGTAATTTTTTTTGTATTTTCTTTTGGGTTTTCTGTCGTATTAACAGGTTTAAATAGGGAACTTCTTTCCAAAATTTCAGGAAATTTATCAAGTGATTTTGCGCCACAAACAATATCTGCCTGCGGAAAGCGTTTTTGAACTTTTTTGCCAAGGCGCTCAGCCGCACAACCGGCAAAAATTATTTTACGGCCCTGCTTTTCCGCCTTCCATTTTGCAAGACGCCCGAGATAAGATAAAGCGCGGTGCTCGGCATGATCACGGATAGTGCAAGTATTTATTAGGACTAAATCAGCCTCACTTAAAACTTCTGTTTTTTGATAGCCGAAACCAAACAAATGAAGCAGCATCTCTTCAGAATCTGCTTCATTCATTTGGCATCCGTAATTTTGTAAGTAAACTTTTTTCAAGGTTTATAAGGTTACTTTGAATTTGCGTTTTGCGGTTTGTTCTTCTTTACCGTCAACGTAAGCCTTTGCTTCAAGGTAAAAATTACCGGTATTAAAGTTCCACCAGTCAAACCACCAATAACCGTTGGCTTGGCGGCAATTTTGCCATTCCCCACCGTTAATGGAAACTTGCATTGCAGAGCATGGTTTCCTAGAGCCTAAACGGAAACAATAATGCCCACAATATACTGTTTCATTATTCTGCGGGTAATCTATGCAGATATTTTTGCATGTTTCATTATTGTTTTTACAAGCAGTTTTGCAATTATTTTTTTTAGTTTTACCAACTAAACCGGCAGCCAAAGTTTTTACTCTTGAGTTTACTTTTTTTACTTTGGTAGCCACCTTTTTAGTTAAGGTTTTTCTTGTTTTTGTTGCTGTTGTCATACATCCTCCAATTAAAGTGTTTTTAATAATTCTTTTAAAGCATTTTCCGTATCAGCCGGCAAATGTATTTTTATAACACGGCGGCCTTTTTCTTCAAGGGCTTTAAAATCTGCTAATGCTTGGGCTTGGCATAAATCTTTAAAGGTATAGGGCTGGTTTGGGATACCTGCATCTTCTTTAACTTCGGAAGAGAAAACCACAAAAATACCTTTCCCTGCATCTCCTTTAAAAAGTTGCCCTGTTGAGTGTAAATATCTCGGCCCATAACCGAAAATTACGGCACGACGGGTTGCCTTAAATAATCCTTCTTTTATTCTATTAAAAAGTTGTGTAAGTTCTTCGCTTTCCGGCAAATAAGCAAGCAATGCAAAATAATCTTTATTGCTTGCCTGTTTTGCAATATCTGAAAGCAAATATTTTTTAGAAATTTCCCCTTGCAAATTTTTAGAAAGCAAGAACTCTGCTTGGGCAGCCTCATCTTTTTTGCCTTCGGCAAGTGATGCTAAAATATTTTTTGTTATCGTCTTAGAAAGCTGAACATTTGGCTGGTCAAAAGGGTCAATTTTCATTATTGCACCTGCAGCTGCTGTTGCTATTTCCCAAAGCAAAAATTGCACCGCAATTTGATATTTATCTTCCATATCAATTTCCATATAAGGCATAATTTTAAAATGATTTTTAAAACTCTTGCTTTGATAATTTACATTTACAAAAATTCTGTCATCCAAATAATCTTTTTCAGGGGCCACTTCAGTTAAAACAACTGGCAAAATACCCTTTTTCTCTTTACCGGTAGATTCGGCAATAAGTTGTTCTATCCATAAACCCAAAACTGAAATTTCTTTCGGCATTATTAAAGTTAATTTATCCTTACCGTTAAGGAAACTTTGCCCCATCAAAGAACCCAAAACTAAAGCCGGATTATTTTCATCATTTTGGAAGATATCGCCAGCTTCTTTAGCGGCATTTAAAAGTTTTTCAATATCTATACCTGCTAAAGCAGCCGGTACCATCCCGAATAGAGACAAAGCGGAAAAACGCCCACCGATATCCGCTTTATTTATGAAAATTTTTCTAAAATGTTTTTCCTCTGCCAGTTTAACAAGGCCGGTATTAGGATCCGTTATCGCAATAAAATGACTGCCTGGATCTTGAACTTTTTTAGAAAGCAAACCGTAAAAATATGCAAACTGTGAAGACGGCTCAACAGTACCACCGGACTTACTTGCAAAGATAAAAAGTGTTTTTTCTAAATAAATTTTAGAAGTTACTTCTAAAATTTTTGTTGGGTTAGTAGTATCAAGAACAAACAAAGCCGGGTAATTTTCTTGTTTACCGAAAACTACACGCAAAACCTCCGGTGCCAAACTTGAACCGCCCATACCCATTAAAACTACCGAAGTAAATTCTTTTTTAACTTCTTCGGCAAAATTTTTAACCTCGGTGACCTTTGTTAAAGTCCAGTCATAAACATTGGTCCACCCAAGAGAGTTATTTATAATGTCGGTATGCTCTTTTTCGGTTTTCCATAAAGTTGCATCATGTTTATAAAAACGGTCTTTAAAATTTAACGCTTTTAATTTCTTTAAACCTTCCTCGCTTAAAACTTGGGATTGTTGATTTAAATTTGTTTTCATAATAACCTCTTTTTACTTAAAATTATTATTTTCCACTTCTATAATTTTTTTAATACGCCTTAAATGGCGCGCTTCCTGCCCTTTAGTATTTGCGGTTAAAAATGCTTCCGTTAATTCCGCTGCTTGTGCCGGCGATATCACACGCCCACCAAGACATAAGATATTCATATTATCATGCGTAACACCTTGCGCCGCAGTGTAAACATCATGTGCAATACTTGCATAAATGCCTTTAAATTTATTGGCTGTAATACAAACACCAACACCGCTTCCACAAATCAAGATACCGCGATCTGCTTGACCGGAAAGTATTGCCTTTGCGACCTTAACTGCATAATCCGGATAATCAACACTTTCTTCAGAATCGGTACCGAAATTAAGCACTTCAAAACCAAGTGCTTTAATTTTATCCGTAACAGCCTGTTTTAACGGAAATCCCCCATGATCACAACCTAATGCAACTCTCATTTATTTCCTTCTCCACTATCACATATAGAGATGCTTTTATATAATCTCTATATATTTATTTTGTACCCAAGTAAAATTGCTATCATTGCCTATGGCTACTTCCACCCAATCACCCTTTTTATCATGTATTTCCAATAATTGCGCTCTTGGAACATTTAAAGCTACCGGGAAATTTTCAGACGGGCCACTGCGTAGTTCCGCCCTTGGAGCAATAACCACCGCCAAATCCTGCAAATCTTTTTTTGCCCTAATCAAATAAAAAGTTGTAAAAAACAAAGTAAAACATGCAAAAAATATTACTGTTTTAAGGCAAAATCTCTTATACTTAAAGAATACAAAAAAAGTTATGCTAATAGCAAATAACCATAGTCCCATAAAAGCAAGCCCCTTAAGTTCTTTTAGAGAAAAATAATTATAAACCAAGAAAATACTTTTGGGCATAGTGTCAGGAATTAAAGTTTGCCCTGTCTTTTCTAGAGTAAAAGACAAATTATTTATAATATCTTTATCTCTGGGGTTTATACGAAATGCTCTGTAATAATTAACTAAGGCCTTATCTAAATCCCCTGCTTTAAAATAACTGTTAGCAAGATTGTAATAAACATAAGCATTTTTATTGCCATCTTCAATTTGTTTTTGATAAACTGCCGCAGCACCTAAGAAATTACCACTGTCAAATAATTCTTGGGCGGTTTTATTTTCCCCTTGTGCGAAACAAGAAAGTGCAATAGAAATTGAAATTAAGGTCAAAAAATATTTCATTTTATCTCCTTTTCCAAAGCAGAAATTAAGGAAATTAGTTTCGCTTTTTCTTCCTCTAAAGTATTTTTGGAACTCATCGCAGCAGAAGGAGCATATTTAAGCATAGCGAAATGATTCCACAACCCTTTTAATTTAGTAGAAGTAAAAGTCTCCAATTCAAGTTTTTTACAAATATCATCAATACTGCTAAGTCCTATTTGTGCCTTCATCTTTGCTTCAAGATAAGTTTTTAGTATTTCCGGCAATTGATCCACATTTGATGCTATTTTTATATTCTTTTTTGCACGTAAATAATATTTTTTATCGCCCGCCAAAGAAATTTTACCCTTTTTAATAAAAGCAACAAATAAGGCTAAAAGTATTAATGCAAAAGCATAGAAATTATTATTTCCTAAATCAGCTATTTTTGAAGTAATTTTATTAAAATAACTTTGCGGTAAGAACTTTAAATAATTTATATCCTTTGAAAGATGTTGAATTTTTTGTCCGGTTTCTGCAATGTTATTATCCGCAAAAGATATATTTTTTTGGTCACCTGCTGCAGATGGCAAAACTTTGAGATTCAATTTCTCGCTATAAATCGTCTCATATACTTTTGTTTTAGGGTTGAAATAAGAAAAAGCAATTTGCGGAATTGTATAGTTTCCGGAAGCCCGGGGAACAATAACTGTTTTATAAATCTTAGTCCCAGCCAATTTCCCTGCAGCAATTTTATTGGTTAAATTGGAAGATGTTTCATAAACTCTAAAACTTTGGTCTACCTCCGGAGCAGGTATATCTTTTACTGCAGCCAAATTGCCTGTTCCCTTAACAGTTATTGTTAAAGTTACAGGATCCCCGGCATTGACTTCATAAAAATCCAAAGAAGAAGAAATTTGATAATTATTTCCAACGGCACCATAAAAACTATTAGGTCTATTTTCTGAAGGTAAAGGCAAAATATCAACAAATAAAATATCACTTTCTACTTTATGCGTTTGGCCACCGTTTGCACCACGGAAAAACATATCAAAAGCATCGAATACGCCTTCTGAAGATGTATAAGTTACAGTCGCAGAACCGATTTCCGCAACACCGCTGACTAAACCAAATAAAGCACTTTCAATTTCTGTATAATAGTAAGTTTTATTTCCAAAAGTTTCTTGGCCTTGCCTGGTAGAAATATCCTCTGCAAACATTCCTTTAAGCTGAGGTTTATCATATAAAGGCTGCCCTAATGTGTTTTGTGATTGATAAAATCTTACTTTTAAATTTACCTGTTCATTGATATAGGCCTTTTTTGTATTTGTTTGGGCCGTCATAAAAAAATTAGGTAATTTTGAATTTATATTTGCAGCGGCTTCTTGCTTTTGCTTTTCTTTTTGCCTTACCTGCTCAAGTGCCTGTTCCTTGGTACGCGGCGCAGAAGGTGTTTGCCTTGAAATTTCTACTTCAATTGGTTCTGTTTTATAGTCCTGCCCGGCTACTTTAACCGTAAAGGCCCCAATTGTCGTTTTACCAGCAAAACGCGGTGTTAAAATATAATTAAATTGTAATTTGGCAGTTACTTTACCGTTTACCATACTTACTTGTCTGCTTTGCCCTGCGGAATAGATATTAAAACTAGGAAGTGACGGCATTTGCGGTACTTCAATATTAGTTGTAGGTGCGGTTACATAAACTGTTAAGTTAATTTCTTCATTAAGTGTTAATACAGTCGTATTAACTTCTGCCCGAACTTCAACTTGGGCATTTAAATTTAACACACAAAAAACAGACAAAATACTGCCAAAGCAAAGTATTTTTAAAAAATTAAAATTTAAAATATTACCAATCTTTTTCAATTTGATTACTCCCCATACTTTTTTGTTGTGTATTTTGTTTATGTTCCCTTGCCATTTGCAAAACACTTGCTGCTTCTTCTTTGGCGGAAGAGTCTTTCTCTTTTTGTTCCTGTTTTTGTTTTTCCTGTTGTTGATCCTGTTTTTGATCCTGATTTTGTTTATCCTGGTTTTGGTTTTGCTTATCTTTTTGATTATCCTTATTTTGCTGGGGATTTTCCTTAGGATTATTACACTGGTTATTTGCCTGTTCTTCCTTTAGCATAAACTGCAGATTTTGCTTAGCATCATTATCTTTTAAGTTATTTAAAATAACAGTACGCATGGCCTGTTTTGCAGTTTCCTTATCCCCTGCTTTATAGGCTGAATTTGCAAAATTATATAAAGCATTTTGATTAAACTCCGCTTGTTTTTGATTTTTAGGTTCTTGTAAGGCTTGCTCAAAAGCCTTGGTCGCTGCGTTATAATCTTGAAGGCGGTACAAAGCCGTTCCGCTGTTATATGCAGCTTTTTGAGGGGTTTTGGCAACGGCTTTTTCATAAAGTTCAAATGCCTGGCCGAATTTACCTTCATCATAGGCTTTATTGCCTTGTCTTAAAATAGAATTTTGTGCTAAAACCGGCAATGTTAAAAAAATCAAAATAAAACTTAAAATAATTCTCATAATTATATTTTACCTTTTCTTATTGGCAGGCATAAAGCCCCCATAATTAAAATTATAGCCAAGGTAAGGGGTATTTGATATCTGCTTTTATAGATTACCGTATCAGTAATTTTAGTTAAACTTTTGTCTAAAGTGCGAAGCTGGTTTGCAATATCATCAGCAACCTGCTGGGCATTAGTATATTTAATATAAGCACCGCCTGTTTTGGAAGCTAAATTTATTAAAGATTTTTCATCTAACTTTGTCATTACGGTTTTTCCGTCTTTATCTTTTTTATATTCAGTTCCTTGTGCGGTTTTTATAGGTATTAGTTCCCCCTCCTCAGTACCGATACCGACGGTAATAATTTTTATACCGGCTTCACGGGCCGTACTTAAAGTTTCTTCTATATCTTGCGGATTATGGTCTTCACCATCAGTAACTAAAACCAAGGCTTTTACCCCTGCATAAGGGCTAAGCATACGGGAAGCAAGTTTTATAGTAGGGGATATGGCAGTCCCTGCGACAGGTAACATAT
>CAMUXX010000033.1 GCA_947164805.1 uncultured Elusimicrobia bacterium
TATGTTGCAACAGTCAGTTTGGCAAGAACATTTTTAGGTTTTCTTGATATCGGTGGTACGGCAAAGTATATTAATGAAAATAACGTAGGAGTAAAACATGTTAATCCGGCTTTTGATATCGGCGGGCGTTTGAGAATCGGCAGAAATGATACTTTAATTCTGGGTTTAATGGGGCAAAATTTGGGGGATAAGAAGGAAGTCCCTACTGCTTTGCGCGGCGGTGTTGCTTTTAACACCAAGTATTATACCTTAACCGGTGAACTTGTAAAATATGTTGACGATAAAGCCCGTTATGGTATAGGCCTTGTCATTCATTTGCCGGAAGATTTAATTGAAGTTGCGGTTTTTGATATTCGCGTCGGTTACTATAATCGCGAAAATACCGGGTATGCGGAAGATGGTGATTTTGCAGATAAAATCGGCCTTACCGATACTTCAAAGTTGACATTTGGCTTTGGGTTTTACAGCAGTGAAGTTATGGGCTATGGCTTAGGTATTGATTATGCTATGTTGCCGTCCGGTGCTTTAGGTACTGCACATCAATTATCAATAAAGGTACAGTTTTAGTTCTTTGAAAGGAATTGTATGAAAAATTTGGTAAAAAATAAAAAAGGGCAAACAACAGTTGAATATATCATGACAACAGCAGCACTTTTTGTGGCCTTTGTTTTATTTTATCAGCTTTACAGCCATATAATTCCCAAGCAGTTTGAAAACGGGGCAAAAGTAATTTTATCAGTGTACGAGCTGGATTCGTAAAATTTAAAAAACAAATTGGAGGACGTATGAAATATATCGCAAAAATGCACTTGGCTTTTAACAGAGCCATTGAAAATATTAAGAATAAAAAAGGTCAAAATACCGTAGAATATATGCTTATGCTTTTGGTTATCATTGGCGTAGTATTTGCAGTTGGTGCTTTGATTAAAAATTATATGCCGGACTTGTTCCAACAAATTAAAGACAAAATTTCCGGTTCCGCATCACAAATATAGTTCTTTGAAATGTTAAGAAATAAAGGTGGGCAAACAGTAATTGAACTTATTGTTGTATTACCGGTTTTTATGATGATAATTTTCGTCGTTTTGGAACTTGGTAATATAGCCTATCATACTCTAATTGCCCACCATATTTCTTATGAACGTGCAAGAGTTTGATCTATGGTGGGTGTAAAAAAACACAGCGGCGCAACAGATTCCAACAGAATGCAAAGCAAAATGAAAGCTGCATTATCTAAAATGCTCGGCGTAGCGGATCCGGGTAGGAAGGTAAGGTTTTCCTCAAAGATAGTGAGTACAAGCAAAGATCCGCAGGTGAAAGATCACCCTAATGAAGATTTGGTAGTAAATATCGTTTACAGGGTAGATTTGGCTTACCCTTTAACGAGTTATGTTTTCGCAAGTGAGCCAAAAAGACTAGGGATACTCTGGCTAAAGGCAAATGCCCGTATGCCGATAGAAAGGCCCTTACTTAACTGATTTGAAATATTTAAGTAGTTTTAAGGAGAGTTATGAATAAAAAAAATGCTTTAATACCGTTAATGTTTGCAATAGTGGCGGCGGTTATTTATTTTTTGATACTTAATATGGCACAAAGTTCCTTGCAAAAAGCAAGCAATGCTGTCTCGGTAGCGGTAGCCAATGTTGATATTCCGGAAGGTAAAGTAATGCAAAAAACTTTTATTACTGTCAAAGAAATTCCTTCCGCTTATGTTCAAAGGGGGGCATTTATTTTATCTAAGGGCGATAATATTGCCGATATTGAAAATATGGTTACCCGCATTTCAATTTCTAAAGATGACCAAATAACAAGGTCAGCTTTAGCCTCCTTAAGCCCGGATGCCGGTATAAGTTTAAAAGTAACCCCGAATTACCGTGCCTTTATTTTGGAAGTTAACAGTAATGTTTCAAGCCTTGTAAAACCCGGCGATAAAGTTGATATTTTACTTACATTTGAAGCACAGTTAAAAGGTGGTGCAAAAGAAAATATGGCCGCGACAATTTTACAAAATATTTTGGTTTTGGGCGTTGGCTCTAATTTGGGCCAAGGTTTGGATGCTGCAGGTAAAGCGGCAAATTCGGAAAAGGAAGCCAATGCTGCAGCATTTTCAGACAGATCAGTTTTAAGTTTGGCTTTAACACCCCTTGAAGCACAATATTTGGCACTTGCAAAAGAAGAGGGGGAAGTAACAATAGTCGTTCGTTCCAGCGGGGATAGCAAAATGTTCCCAATGGCAGTTTCAAGTTTTTCAAAATTATTTAGTTATTAAGGGATAAATTATGAAATATAGAAAAGTCTTAAAATTATTTGTTCTGCCTTTGACAGTTGCTTTGCTTACACAAACAGGGTATGCTAAAAAGACAGATCTTGTGGCCGTAAGTGCTGATATTGTGGAAATCAGCGGTTCACTTTCTACTTCTAAAGGTTTTGCCTGGAACCAGTTGCTTGACTTCCAGGAAAGGAATATTCCCGGTGTATTTTCCATTGGGGAATTTGAACGCAGATCACTTTTAAGCACGCGCTTAAAACTTATGGAAACGGAAGGTAAAGCACAAATTTTATCTAACCCAAAAGTTATGGCAAGGTCTAATACCAGCGCAAGCTTTTCTGCCGGTGGTTCTATCCCTTACCCGACTGTGCAAAATAACTCTGCGGGTGTAGATTTTAAAGAATACGGTATAAGGTTAGATGTTTTGCCGACGATTATCCCTGAACGTAATAAGATTATTGTTGTGCAGCTTGAACTTGAATTATCTAACCCTGATTATTCAAACCCTGTTGTCTTAAACGGTACTTCTGTTCCGTCTATAAATAAAAGGCAATTAAGAACGGAAGTTGAATTAAACAGCGGTGAAACTTTAGTTATCGGCGGTTTAAAGAGCAGTAACCGTTCTATTGCAGAAGACAGAGTACCCATACTCGGTAATATTCCACTGCTCGGTGCATTTTTTAGGACACGTGATGTTAAAGAAGACCAACGCTCATTGTTCCTTTTCGTAACTGTGGAGATTGTAGAATAGTATGACAGAAACTAATATTCCTGCTTTCGGGACTCCTCGCGTAATTGCATTTACAGGGCCAAAGGAAGGTGTTGGTAAAACGACCTTGGTCTTGAACTTAGCAGTTGCATGGGCGGAGATGCAAAAAAGGCCTGTTATTATCGTGCCTTTGGATCCTCTAGCAAGGCAGGAACACGGTTTTTATTTAGGTATAAAAAAACCCATCACGATTGCTGATTTATCTAAAGCACTTGGTTTGGATAATGTTGCCATAGAATCAGCCGCCGCGCTTATTAGGGGTAAGATTTCTATGTCACAAGTCGGTGTAGGTATTTTACCGCTTGGCTCTACAAGGCAGGAAGTTTCCTTAATTACACCTAAAGTTTTATTACCTATTTTATCCCGTTTACAACAGCATTTTGATATATTTTTAGATATTGATTCAAGTTTCCCTATGGAAGCTTTTGGTTTTGATATTGCAGATAAGATTTTTTGGGTAACAAACTGTACTCGTTCACATTTAAATACAACTGTCAGTATGTTTACCGATTTTAAGGAATTACATTTTCCGGTTGACCGCTTGGAAATTATTTGCAACCAGTATAATTTGCCGGGTGCTATTCCGCATGAGGAAGTTAATAAATTTTTTATACGTTTGGGGCGTGAACCTTTGGTTTATCTAACTTGGGAAGAAAGTGTTTTTGAATCTTCCAATAAACGCGAAATAGAAATTTTGGTTAATAGGGATTCCGCTTGGGTACAAGAAGGTTTGAGGCCTATTTTGAATGTAATAGAAGAGACTATCCCAATTGATAAAACTTGGACAACATCTGTTTCCAATGAGGCATTTAAAGCCAACTCCAAAGAAGTTTGGGAGGCCTTGAGTGTTGTAAGTACAGGCCGTGTTCCTAATCATACAGATAAAGGGGAAGAATTATCTTATTGGGATAATTTAAAACAACAAGTACACAAAGATGTTATTAAAACTTTGGAAGTGGAACGTATCGTCATTAGAGAAGGTTCACAAAACGAACAAACCAGGAAACGTGTTTCCGTTATTATTGATGATGTGTTAAGGAAAAAGGCAAATGTCCAGTTGTCAAGGGATCAAAAAATACGCTTCATAAATGAACTTTTGGACGAAATTTTGGGCCTTGGTCCTTTAGAGGCTTTAATGAGGGATCCTTCTGTTACCGAAATTATGGTAAATGCTTATGATAAGATTTTTATTGAACAAAAAGGTAAATTAACTCTAACACGTTATAAATTCAGGAATAATGACCAGGTAGTGCAGGTTATTAAAAGAATTGTTGCACCGCTTGGCAGGCGTATTGACGAATCAGTACCTTTGGTGGACGCCCGCTTGAAAGACGGTTCCCGTGTTAATGCTATTATTGCACCGCTTGCTGTTTCCGGACCTTCTTTGACCATAAGGCGTTTCTCTCAAAAACCATTTGGACCTGAAGATTATTATCGTTTTGGTACAATTAATAGAGAGTGTATGTTCTTTCTTGAAAACTGTGTCAAACTCCGCAAAAACATTATCATCAGCGGTGGTACAGGTACCGGTAAAACGACATTTTTAAATGCTCTTTCAAGTTATATTCCCGGTGATGAGCGTATTGTTACTGTGGAAGATACCGCAGAACTTCGTTTGCAACAGGAGCACTGGGTTTCTTTGGAAAGCCGTCCACCAAACGTAGAAGGAAAAGGTGCTATAACAATTAAAGATTTAGTTATCAACTGTTTGCGTATGAGGCCGGACAGAATTGTTGTCGGTGAGTGTCGCGGCGCGGAAGCTTTAGATATGTTACAGGCAATGAATACCGGTCACGAAGGTTCGCTTGCTACTATTCACGCAAATACTCCGAGGGACAGTTTGACCCGCTTGGAAGCCATGTGTATGATGGCCAGTGCAGAACTCCCTATTTGGGCTATTAGGGAAATGATTTCTTCTGCCGTAAATTTAATAGTACAACTTTCAAGGTTTTCTGATGGTACCAGAAAGGTCACTTATATTACGGAAATTTCCGGCAGGGAAGGTGACGAAATTAAAACGCAAGATTTATTTAGATATAAACAAACAGGTGTTAATAAGGAAGGAAAGGTGGAAGGGCAATTTACTGCTACAGGTGTAAAACCTACTTTCTTTGATGAGTTTAAGGCTAAAGGCCTTGATGTTCCTGAAAGCACTTTTGCAAAGGTAGAATAATGAGATATTTAAAAGCTACAATCCTTTTCTTTATCGCAACCTTGATATTGGGGCAAGGTATTTGTTTTGCCCAACAGGTTTTAACAGAGAAACAAACGCAAATTTTAAAATGTGCGGAAGAAAAAATTTTTGCAGTATATAATTTTTTAAATATTGATAAACCGTCCGACCAGAAGTCTTTTACTCCTTCACAATGTGGGCAAAGTAAACCTATACCGATGCCTGCCTGGCTTGAAAAGGCTTTGCCGGAAATGGAAAAGAAACAAATTTGGCAGCAGGAAACTGAAACCGGTACACAGTCTTTCAGTGAAGCGCAAATATGGCAAAGGGCTTTCAATATCATACACGAATATTTGGCTTTAGCCGATGGTATAAATGAAGGTACTGCATATACTTCGCAAGAAATTATGGAACAATTTGGTTTCCTTCGTACTCGTTTTTTAATTACATTGGATATTATTGCTTCAGAACCTGCTTTTTATGAAAGTATGGAAGGGCGTGGTAGACAAATTATTTCTACGCTGGAACTTATTAATAAAGAAATGGTAAGTGTTGGGGAATCTTTTGTTGTACCCCAAAAACAATGGCGCAATAAATTTAGAAAATCAATTATAGGTGTTGCCATACTTTCAAATTCTATATATTCAACAATGATGATGAAGCAATGGCTTGCCGTAGCACCAGAACGTTTTAAGAAACCGAATAACCAAATTATATTATTGGTTCTTACAATGCTTGGTACTTTGCTTGTCTTTTCCGCAGTTTTGATGATAATGAATAATCAAAATGATGCTATCAGCGGGGCTATAGATAAATATCTGCAAAAAACATCTGTTTGGGTTGATGATTATAACCGCCAATTTATAAGAATTAACATAAAGTATATGGTTATTGCTACGGTTGTTTTATTTACACTTTTTGGTGTTTTGCTCGGGATGGTTTTGGGAGGCTTTGTCGGATTTGTGGCTTTGGTTATTTTCTTCGGCCTGGGTTTAAATATCGGCCTTAAAATGCCCGGAACTATGCTTAATGTTCTAAAAAAGCAGAGGGGTACGAAAATCAATAATCAATTAATGGATGCTTTGATTTTGCTTTCAAACTCTTTAAAGTCCGGTATGGATATTGTGCAAGGTTTTGAGATGGTTTCAAAAGATTTGCGCCCTCCTATATCTGAGGAATTTGGCTTAGTTATAAAAAATTATAATTTGGGTACACCTTTTGAAAAGTCTTTGGAAATGATGGAAGAACGTGTTGACTCACGCTTGCTTTCTTATATGGTAAAAGCAATAGTTTTGCAAAGGCAAGTTGGTGGTAATTTAACTAAGATTTTTGAACGTATCGTGGAAAATATTCGTGAAGAAAGTAAACTAGAAGAAAAACTTCAGGCCATGACTGCCCAACAAAGGATACAAGCAATAGTTGTAGGTGTTATGCCGTGGATTATGGTTGGTGTTATGTTTATATTTCAGCCCGATACTATGATAAACTTTTATACAACTCCTATTGGTATAGTTGTGTTACTATTTTGTATAATTTGGATATTCATTGGTATTAAAGCAGTCAATAAATTGGGGGAAATAAAGGTATGAGCAATATGGGGATGATTCACTTAATGCTTATTTTACTTGCTATAGGCGGAACAATTTGTATTTTTCTCTCCGTTATTATGTTCTTAACCCCGGCTGATGTATCCCAAGATATTTCGGACTTAGAGGCAAAACAAGTAAAATCTGCGTCTTCCTTTGCCAAATTAAAACCTGAAGAAAATTTTCTTGACAGATTGGCTTTTTATGTCTTAAATTTCTTTCACTTGCAAGAACCTTTGGAAAATATTTGGGTTCTTTTGGGTAGCCCGGAGAAACCTCAGCCGGTAGATATGCTTTATTATAAAATTTATGCAGCAATAGCAACACCGGTGATTTTATTTTTACTCTTTGGTACATGGCTTGTTATATTTTTTATACCTTTAGGTTTTTATTTGCCTGATTTGTATTATAAAGCAGAGATTGAAAAACGCCAACAGAATATGTTGAGGAATTTTGCCACTACGGTAGATTTAATGGCTTTGGTTATAGAATCAGGCTTAGATTATATGACAGCTTTTGAGCGTATAGTAAAAATTGCCAAAGAAAAAACTTTGCTTGAAATTGAAATTGAAAAAACTTTAAATGAAACGAAACTCGGTTATTCAAGACGTGAGTCTTTGGAACATTTGGCTGCAAGAACAGGTGTACAGGATATCAGATCATTTGTCGGTTTAATTATACAATCAGATGAATTGGGTACCAGTTTAGTGCAGTTATTACGCAATTTTTCAGCTGATTTAAGATTTAGGCGTTTAAATAAAGCTGAAAAACTTGCCGCGCAAGCATCAACAAAGATGTTAATACCTATGTTTATTTTTATATTTCCGGTCGTGTTTATTATGATGCTATCGCCTATGATTGCAGATTTTATGCACGGGGGTATGCCGTTTTAGGAGTTTAAGATGAAAAAAATTATTTTTACTTTTATATTTTTAGTTTTTTCTGTTTCATTTTCCTTTGCAAGGGCAGCAGACAGGCCTCTTAGGGAAACAGGCAAAGAAGCCGGGCTTATGCTGGATTTGCAAAAAATGTCACTTGGTACTCTTGCAAATGTTGAACAAAGAAGGCAATATCTTTCTACTGTTCAGCTTGAAAAACAAAGAATACAAAAAAACCAAACTAAAAATTGCCATATGTAACAATAATAACTTTGATGATCGTTTTAAAATTGGCTTAAAATCAATCAA
>CAMUXX010000034.1 GCA_947164805.1 uncultured Elusimicrobia bacterium
AACAACCAACAGTTCTATAAGTGTAAAACCTTTGGCAACACTTTTTATTTCCATTTTATTGTCTCCTAATTCGCTTTATATCATATTTTTTGACACAATATATGAAAACATTATAGAAAAAAAAAAAAAAACGAAGTCAAGAGGCATCGTCGTAAAATTAAATGTATATCAGTAACTTTTTTGGGGTTGTTAAATAAAAGATTACCTTTATTATTGCCGCCCCCCGCGCACCTTGTTGCGCGGGGGAAGATAATATAGAAAACAATTTTTTATTTATTGTAAACCTTTAAATTTTCGGTCGCGTAACAAGCATTTTCGTTGCCGGAGCAGTTTGGCTCAGTGTCAGTTCGGCTTCACTTAAAATAACTGAAGGTGCAACATAGGAAATACCGTTGGCAATGTTGTATAAAGTTAAATCATCAGCGGCAAATTTAATATCGCGCAAAGTGCGTGTATTTAATTCCGGCCTTCTAAGTCCATAAACCGGGGTTTCTTCACCGGTAGAGGAATTTATTTTTGTTACTAAAATATCATTTGTATCTGCTATTTTAGGTGTAGAAATTTTGTAACAGTATTCTAATCCTTCTGCTTTGCAATAGTCCATAAATTTTTGTTTAAACTCTTCTATAGGTGTTGTTTCATGAGGAAAGAAAAATAAATTATGAACACTCGCTTTCGCATACAAATTATAACCCCAGTTTGCGAAAGCATGGCCGTTGGTTTCTGTTTGCCCTTTGATTAAGGAACGCGTTTTGGGCAAGTCTTTTAAAATACCGTTTTTAACTAAATATAAAGTTTGTGCCTTTGCGCCCTCATCATCGACTGTATATGCTCCCAGCATTTTTTTACCATTAAATTCTTGTTGGGTAGGATCATCAATGACATCAAAATTGACGGGTAAAACTTTTAAATTTTCTTTTAAGGCAAATTCCCCTAAAGCATATTGAAATTTCCCGTTACCGGCATCAAAAATAATTTTGCGCGTATTATTAATGTTTTTTATGAAAGTATTTTCAAACATTTTTGCACTTGCTTCGCCTAAAAGCCAAACAGGGCCGATAAAAGCAGTTCCTTTTTTTGCTTCAGTAAATGTTGCGGTTTGTTTGGCAAAATTGCGGGCAATATCCTCTAGCGCATCAACGGAAGGAATATCTTTTAAAGAGGCATAAGTAAGGGTTTTAATATCATCAAATTCAAAACCGTTTTTTGTTCTGCTTTTGGCGTAAAAACCTATTTGAATAATCAAATCTTGTTTTGTATATTTGGCGCCTTCATTTGAAAGGTAATAAGATATTTCCTCAATAATATCTACTTTGGTATTAAACTTTTCAAGTTCTTTTAAAGCACCGGTGGCGGATGTTTTTTGTGCAATTTCTTTTAAAGTTTCAACCGGAAAAATTGTTTTTTCATAAATTTTTACATCTTGTGTAACATTTGTGGGGGAAAAGTCATCAAAAACTTCTTCCTGTGCCTTTTTGTTTTTATAACCTTGTTTTCTTGCGTATATATCAAGGGCTTCTTTATAACTTTTATCGGCAGCAGCCCAAAGCCCTGCGCGTATACTGTCAGGTGATAAGCCACCATTTTGCAGCGCGCTTTGATTATAGGTAACTGCCTCGAAAAAACTGCTATCCTCTTTGTTATTACCGACGCGTAGGGACACATCAGTAAAAATTTTCTTTATTTCATTTTGTTGTACAATGCCGCCACGCGCTGCAATAATGGATAGTTGCGCGGCATCAGTTACTTTAAATGCGGCAAAATGTATTTTTGGTGCGGTTTTGGATAGCGTCATTGTGCGTTTCATTTCTTGATCCATTGCATTAAAGATGGCATCAGTTTTGGCCTCTTGTGCAAAAACGTTTGCAGCAAAAAATAAGCAGATAATAATTAAAAAGCGTTTCATTTTATTTTACCTCCTTTTTTGTTTTTGTTTCTATTTTTGTCTGTGCGCTTGGTGGTGGGAGTATCGGTAAATTTTCATAAGTTTTGTTTACTTTTTCCACTTCAAGTTCGCTGATTAATAAACTCGGTGCAATAGCTGAAACCGGTACCCAGCCTGATTCGGCCCCGCAAGTACCGTTAAATAAAGCATTATCATCAGCGGCGGCAATAATTTTATTAAAACTTGTCAAAGGCGTGCCAACAATATCTGCCCCACGGATAAGTTCATTTGGTCTTTCATCAGGGAAAACTTTGTAAACAAGTAGCGGTTGCACTTTAAAACTTTGTGGGGAATAAGTATCGGTATTAGTAAAACCACCGGAAATATCGTCAATAATAAGCCCGTAAGGTTTATTTTGGCGTTTTATTTCCTCTTTAAGTTTCTGCACAAGTTCGGTATAAGGTATTTGGTTTTTTGCCTCAACAACGGTTACACCCATCCTAGATACAACTTTTCTGCCATAACTTTTGCGCCCATGACCGTTAGAATTTGGGAAATTTTTAATTGGTGAGCGCCCCATTAAAAACCCTTTTAAAACGCCGTTTTCAATCATCATTGCTTTTTGGGCCGGAGTACCTTCATCGTCATATAAATAATGTCCGCGCAGCGGAATACCTTTAAAGTGTGTCATTGTAGGATCATCATAAACAGTGATTATGGGGGCCACGATTTTTTCGCCTACTTTTTGTGTAAATGTTTGGCCGAAGTCATCATCTTTTTGCCTATGCCCTTCAACGCGATGCCCCAAAATTTCATGGAAGAAAACACCTGCCGCCCTATTTTTTAAAATAACCGGGCCGTGGAAAGTATCGGCACTTGGCGCATTTTGAAGTTGTTTCAGTTCATCAATAGATTTTAAAATATCGTGTTTTATTTGCTCTTGTTTCGGTAAATCTTGCAAAGATATTCCGTCGTAAGAATTCGTACGGCTTAATTGCATGCCATCTTTATTCCTTGAATTTATTTGATAGTTAAGCCTTATTAAAACGCGCGGTTCTTTAATCTTTGTGCCTTCTGAGTTTACAAAATAATTTGTTTCCCTGACTAAAGAAAAATCTACGCTTGAAGCATAAATAAAATCATAACCTTTCATTAAGGCAGATAAATTGGCAAGTTCATTTTTAATTTCCGGAACATTTATTTTTACTTCTGGCATATCTGCGATATAATGTACCGGTTTTTTAGGTGCTTTGGAAAAATCTGCCGAGGTATCAATTCTTACAGCGGCGGTTTTTGTATTACTTAAAACTTTTAAATATTGTTCTTGTGCGGCTTTTGCGGCGAGGTCGGTAGTAAGCCAAATTGAATTTTTGAGTGCGGACTCATTATCCAACGAAACTTTTATCAAAAAAGGGTTTTTGTTAGTGTTATTTGATAGACGGTCCATATCCATGAGTTTAATTTTACGTGTATTATCAAGTTCCCGCGAACCTACACGAACATCAATATCTAAATAAGCCTCGTTTGTCTTTTTTTCATAATTCACATTACCGAGTGTCGCACCAAGATAAAAATTATCAATTTCCGTTATTTGGTAGGATAAAAAATATACTGGCGGTTTGGCTTTTTTGAGTTGTTTAAACTCGCGTTTAAGTTCTTGCTCCAGAGTATTTAAAACTTTGTCTTGTTGTATCGTTTGTTTTGCTTGCGCCGGCATTAATAGCGCGCAAATTAAGAATAGGGGTAAGATGTATTTTTTCATAAAGTCTCCTTTACTTTATTATAACTTTTTATAAGATATAATTTGCCAAATTGCGCTGAAATTTATATTATGTATATATATGACCTACATCTCCCTAGCTAACAAATACCGCCCGCAAACATTCAAAGAAGTCGTCGGGCAAGAAAGCATTGAAACAACTTTAATGAACGCCGTAAAGAGTGGGCGCGTTGCACCTGCTTATTTGTTTTACGGTCCGCGCGGCTGCGGTAAAACTACAACAGCCCGCTTGCTTGCAAAAGCCTTAAACTGTCAACATGGTCCTACAGATGAACCATGCGGCGAATGCCCTCAATGTAGAGAAATTGCTGCTTCATCAGACCTAGATGTTTTGGAATTAGACGCCGCAAGCAATACACAAGTGGATAAAATTAGGGAAGTCATATTAGATACAGTCAGCCTTGCAGCAGGGCGCGACCGCTATAAAATTTTTATTTTAGACGAAGTACACATGCTTTCAAAGTCCTCATTTAATGCTTTGCTTAAAACTTTGGAAGAACCCCCAAGCCATGTTGTCTTTATTTTGGCAACTACGGAATTTAATAAAGTGCCTTTAACAATAACTTCGCGCTGCCAAACTTTCCGTTTTAAACCTATTGAAGAAAAGGAAATTGTTACACATCTTTTGGACCTTGCCGGTGCGGAAAATTTTGAACTTACCGATGGTGCCGCCCAGCAAATTGCCAAAAATGCCGGCGGTGCCTTGCGTGATGCTTTGACTATTTTGGACAGGGCCTTATCCTTTTCCAATGGTCGTGTTGATGAAGAACTTATTGCCAAAATGCTTGGCCTTTTGCCGCGTGATGTTATCAAGGAAACCGCTTTCGCCTTAGTCCGCAAAGATGAAAAAAAATTACATGAAGTCTTTGAAATGGTAAAGCGCGAGGGTTTTGACGCACTTGCTTTACTAAAAGATTTAAAAACCGCTTTTGGTGAAATATTTTATTTTACACTCGGATCCGGCGCTGCCCCCTTTGACGGAGCGGAAGATATTATTAAAGAAACTTCCCCAAGTTTTATTGCCGGTTTAACCCGTAAACTTTCAAAACTTTATGATGAAGTCAAGTATTCCGATACTCCCGCTTTGGCAGCGGAAGTCGGTTTATTTACTTTGATGCAAGCCACGCTTGATATTGAAAATTTAATTTCCCGCCTTGAAGCGCTTGAAAAAGGTGAAACGAGCGAAATTACACCTTCCGCATCCGGCAATAATCAAACGGAAGAAAAGTTTGAAACAAAATCGGCCGAAGAACCTAAACAAATTGAAGTAAAGCAAGAACCGGAAACACCGAAAGAAGAAACAGCAAAAGAGGATACAACTTTCAATCCGGTGATAGCGTTACCTTTACTTAAAAATGCTTTGGCGGAAAATTCCCCGGCATTAGATGATGTTTTGCACAGTGCAAAAGTTAAATTCATAACGCCGGAACATTGGGTTTTTGAGGTTAAAGACTACTTTTCCAAAGATGCTTGTGAGCGCCGCAAAACAGATATTGAGGGCATTGCCTTAAAATTATTTAATCGCAAAATTAATTTTGAATTTAATGTAAGTGCTAAAGAGGCAACACCGCAAAAACCGAGATATGCCGAGGTTCTAACCCAAGCAAAAACGCCTGCGAAACATGAGGTAAAGGAAGAACTTATAAGCAGAGAAGAACCGTTCTCTATGCAAGACTTTTCACCGAAAACCGAAATTAAGGCTGGGGCAGTTACCCAAAATATTTTAAATTTATTTGATGGGCAAATCATAAGTACAAAAGATGAAAACGCTTGAGAATTTAAAAAATTGTTTCCGCAAACTGCAAGGTGTAGGTCCGCGCCAGGCGGAGCGTTTTACTTTGCATTATTTACGTGCGCCGGAAGCTGAAGTTTCCGCCTTAATTGAGGCCCTAAAAGAAGCGCGCAAAAATGTTAGGTATTGTACAGAGTGTTTTAATTATGCAGAGGATGATCTTTGCCAAATCTGTGCCGATAAAAGTCGGGATAAATCAATCTTATGTGTAGTGCAAGAGGCTAAAGATATTGAAGCACTTGAAAAAACAAAAGTTTTTAAAGGCGTTTATCATGTTTTGCATGGTGCAGTTTCCCCGCTTGAGGGCAAAAATATTGACAATTTAAAAGTGCGCGAACTTTTGGAGCGCGTGCAAAATTCCCCGATAGAAATTAAAGAAATTATTTTGGCCACTAATCCGGACAGTGAAGGGGAAATGACCGCCTTATATTTGGCTGATTTATTGCGTGGCTTAGTCGGTAAAATATCTCGCCTTGGTTACGGTGTTCCGCTTGGTGCGCAACTTGATTATATTGATGAAATGACTTTAACCCACTCTCTCAAAGGGCGGACAAATTTATAATGCACCCGTCTTTTTACAAAAGGCCTTTCCTGATAGTTTTTTTAGTTTATGTTTTATTTCTTGCGCTGTTTTTAAAAGTTCCCAAACCCAAGCAAGATGATATTTTTTACAAACTTCCGCTTAAAGCAGAATTGAGCGCCTATATAAATTCTTATCCGCGTAATAAAGAAAATAAGCAGCTTTTTACCGCAGATATTCTTACTTTAAACGGTATAAAACAGAAGGGGAAAATATATCTGTCTTGCCAAGATTGCTCCGAACTTCAGCGTGGGCAAATAATTACTTTTGACGGCAATTTGTTTATACCAAGTGACAGTGCAAATTACGGTTCTTTTGAGTGGAATAAATATCTTGCACGCAAACATATTTTTACGCAAGGGAATATTGACCGAGTCATAAAAATAGAAAGCCCAAAAAGTTTTTGGTTTTATCTTGCCAAAGTCCGCACAAGCATTTTAAATGTTTTCCGTGATAATTTACCGCCAAATTCTGCCGCAATTTTAAGCGGTATTACGCTAGGTGAAAAGGGCTATATTTCAGATACTTTATACACCGCCTTTCAAGATAGCGGTGCCATGCATTTGCTTGTGGCATCGGGCGGAAATGTGGGTTTTATTACTTTAATTGTCTACTTTTTTTGTTCTTTGTTTATAGGCGGCCGTAAAAGAATTGCCTTTACCGCGCTTGCCGCCGCTTTACTTTATACACTGATTGCCGGTGCGGATGCACCGCTACTCCGTGCTTACTTGATGACCGTTGCCGGAACTTTCGGTTTTATTTTAGGGCGCAAAAGCGGGATAATGCAAGGCTTGCTTTTGGCGGCTTTCTTTATTTTAATTGTAAACCCGCAAAGTTTATTTGAGGCTGGTTTTCAAATGTCAATTTTAGCAACTTGTGCAATAATTTTGTTTACTTCAAACTTTAAAATAAATTATCAAATTCCTCCTGTGATAAGATGGTGTTTTGAATTATTTTTTATATCTTTATGCGCGCAACTTGCCCTTGGGCCTGTATTTACAAATTATTTTTATAAAATTTCATTTAGTGCTGTATTTTCCAATTTATTTTTAGTGCCTTTGAGTGCAGTTTTAATGGTAGGCGGCTTTATACTTTGGCTGGTATCTTTTGTTAAATTTATTTTTGTTCCCGTATTATTTGTAATTAAGTTTTTACTGCTTTGTTTTGAGTATTTAGTAAACTTTTTTGCAAGTTTACCGATGTCAAATATTACTGCGCCCGCTTTAAAAAGTACCACAATAATTGCCTATTATATTTTGCTTTTTTACTTGCTTAATTTACCTTTGTTTAAAAAGAAATTGAAAAGTTTTATTATCGTTTTTATTTTGGCGGCATTGGTTTTCAGCGGCGGTATTTTTATTAAACCGCAAGAAGTTACCGTTTTAAAAGGGCGATATAATTTAAATGTAATTTTGCTGGACGGTAATCAAACCAAAATACTCGGTGCAAGTATTAACGGCAGTACGGCAAGGAAGGCCTTGCTTGCGCTTGGCAGCAAGGAAATTGACTGTTTATTTATAAATTCACTTTCAAAAAGTTATTTTTATATGCTTAATGATTTCAATTTGAAAATCAAAAATATTTACTTACCTTACGGCAAAATTCCTGCCGAAGTTGTGCCACTATTAAAAGATACCGGCGCGGAAATTGTACAAATATTTCCAACCCAAAATTATTGCGGCGTTACGATAGAAAACGGTTGGATTTTAATTGATGGTAAAAAGCAAGTTGGCACAAACAATAATTTATCTTTTAGTTTTGAAGACATTAGTACTTCTTCCAATTTAAAAACAGTTAAAACAGCCAATAATATTATAAATTTTAATTCTATAAAACATAATTAGTGTTTAATTTTACGACGATGCCTCTTGACTTCGTTTTTTTTTTTTTTTTCTATAATGTTTTCAT
>CAMUXX010000035.1 GCA_947164805.1 uncultured Elusimicrobia bacterium
AAATTACGAGGCCCTAACCGCCGTCCTTAAAAAAGCGGAAGAATTGGGGGCTGAAGCTTATGTATTTTGCGGGGACCTCGTAGGCTACGGACCGGACCCGGAAAGATGTACTCAACTTGTGATGAAGACTAAACATTTTTTAGGAATAATGGGTAATCATGATTATGCCTTATTCCATAAAGAAGCAAACTCCTGGTTTAGTGATTACGCAAAAATTTCTTTAAATTATACTTTAAAAAATTTATCTAAATCTTCACTGGAATATATTGAAACTTTGCCTATATCTTTCCAAGGTATACACTTTGCCGCGGTGCATGGTTCTTTTTTGGATCCGTTTAGAGATTATATCGTAACTGCAGAACAATTCTTGGTGAACTTACAATACTGGAAAGGGCCGGTATGTTTTGTCGGGCACAGCCATATACCTTTTATTATGAGTTATAAAGAAGGCCATAAACCTAGAATTGAAGTATTTATCGGTAAAGATGTAACTATTGAAATGTTGCCCGGCATAAGGTATATGATTAACCCCGGTTCTATCGGACAACCACGGGACTTAAATGCCCGCGCATCTTTTGGGCTTATTGACACGAAGAAAAACACATTCCGTTTAGTAAGGGTTGAATATAATGTCGCCGCTGTACAAAAACGTATGAAAAATTGCGGTCTACCGGAGTTTTTATATAGCCGTTTGGGGAAAGGTAGATAAAATGATAAATTTAAAAAATATAAAAGTTATAAGTTTTGATGCCGACGACACTTTATGGCAAAATGAAAAATTATTCCGCAAAACCGAATGTGATTTTTGTAAACTGATGGCACATTATATTGAGCCGACAAAGGCCCTGAAAATCCTTTGGAATATGGAAGTAAAAAATATTCCTTGTTACGGTTACGGTATTAAGGCTTTTGTTTTGGATATGCTTGAAGCGGCCTTAAAAATATCAAAAGGTAAAATGACAGCCGCAGAAACCAAACAAATAATTAACCTAGGTAAAAAACTAATTAAAAGCCCGATAGTTTTATTTGAAGGCGCGGAAAATACACTCAAAAAATTAAGCAAGAAATACAAAATTATTGTTACCACAAAAGGCGATTTGCTTGAACAAGAAAATAAAGTTTACCGATCAGGCCTTATAAAATATTTACGCCATATTGAAGTGATGAGCGAAAAAAATAAAACCTCTTATGTCCGCCTAATTAAAGAATTAAATATTAAACCGAAAGAATTTTTAATGGTAGGAAATTCAGTTAAATCTGATATTCTACCTGTTTTGGCACTTGGTGCCAATGCCGTATTTATACCAAGTCAATTCACCTGGTTTTACGAAGACGGCGATGCCAGTAAAATCCCTTCAAAAAACTTCATGAAATTAGAAAAAATTTCCCAGTTAATTAAAATGTTATAGCCTCAATCGCCGGTAGTTTGCAGTTTGTTTATTTGGGTTTTGGGCATACCGTTTGCATAATTTTCATTATCGGTATTATTAATATTTTCCAAATCTTTAGGTTTAAAACCGTTAGAGGAATTGGCCGCCCCTTGCGTCTGTCCCATTTGTTTTTGCATTTTAGTTATATTGGCAATTTGGTCTTCCGGAACACCCATTTTTTTTAATTGTTCCGGTGTCATTGAAGATAAATTATTTAAATCCACACCTTCCGGCAAAGCACCGGCAGGAATCATTTTAGAGATATCGTTCATATTTATACCGGCAGGCATTTCTATATTTGCAGGTACATTTTGCAGTTGGGTTTTGGAACCGCTCTGAGATGCGGCACCCATATTTTGCATTTGCTTAATCATATCCCCCATATTAGCGCCGTCCCCCCCTTGTGAGCCTTGCGCCCCACCAACCATTGACATTATGGTTGACATATCCATACCACCCGGCATCTGTGGCATTTGGGGCATTTCAGCATGATTATCTGTTTGTAAAGTATTAATTTGCGTTTTTGCAGGCTGTTGCGACACTGGCTTAGACGCAGGTAATTGATTTTGTTGAGTATTGTTTTGAACTTGCTGCATTGGTGTTGAAGTCGGCAATTCTGCTGCTTCCTGTTTCTTTTGTTCCTGACCTTGTACCGGAGGTAGATTTTCTTGCTTTTGTTCTACGGCGACCTGTTCTTTTTGTATTTTATTTTCGATTTCAGCAGTTACGGCATTGTTTACATAATCACTGGTGCTTACTTCTTGTGAAGTAATAGAGGCTGGGTTATCATTTACGACAGTTTGTTGGTCAATTTTAGGCAAAATGATATTACCCTTTTCATCACGCGGTAAATTTTTGTAAGCAATAAAATCTTCCAATATTTTGGCGGCCTCTTTATGCCCAAGTGCTTGCGCCATTTGTAAAGCTGTTTGGCCTTTGCGCGTTTTCTTTTGATAATTTGCACCGCGTAATAAAAGTTTTTGCACTAAATTAGCATTGCCATGATAAGCCGCCCAAAACAATGCATTTTGCCCATAAATATTACTGATGTTGATTTTTGCACCGTTGTTCATTAAATAATCAGCCATTTCCCAATGTTTATCTTTGACAGCATAGAGTAAAGGCGTCATACCAAATTTATTTTTAGCATTAATATTTGATCTATATGAAACAAGATATTTGGCACTATCCAAATCCCCGTTTGCAGCTGAAATTATTAAGGGGGTATTATTATCTGTATCCGTAACGCTTGCGGAAACACCTCCTAAAAGCATTACACCGATAGAATTCTTTTTAAAAGCATACAAAAGTAAATTTTCTTTATTGATTCCGTTTATTGCGCCACTAGATAATAAATGTGATGCCAAAGTTTCATCTTTTAAATCAATAGCAAGGCTTAACGGTGTTAAACCTTGTTTTGTACCTAAATTAGGATCTGCACCGGCATTTAATAAAACTGAAATTGTATCAAAACTTCTGTTTCTTATGGCTTTAATTAAAGCGGTTTCAGATGTATTTAGATCTGCTTTATCAGGATCTGCACCTTTTTGAAGTAAAGCAGAAACAATATCTGTATAATCTTTTTCTGCCGCCTGCACTATCAAAGGCGTTCCGTTGGAAGATACAATGTTCGGATCAGAAAGTTCGGCATTAATTTTAGCCAAAGCATCCTCAACATCTTCTTCCTCAATTTTTTTACTTATTTCATTAATAATTGTAACGGGGGGTATAAGTTTTAAATTAGCCAAATTTGCAGTAGATTGTTCTGCTTCTTTATGCACTGTATTGGCAGTATACAAGATGAGCAGTACTACTGGAGAAATTAAAAACACCCATAAAAAAAATGTTTTTATATTTTTATACATGGAAACCCCTATTTGTTCCTATTATAAAATTTTAAACCTTCTTTTGCTGCTTCCTGCTCAGCATTTTTTTTGTTACTGCCTTTACCGAGACCGATTTCCCTGCCATCAACCATAACGGCAACGGTAAATACCTGGTCATGCTGCGGGCCGATTTTTGAAATTACCGTATATTCAGGTATCGGTTTTTTACGATGTTGCAAATATTCTTGCAAAGTGCTTTTATAATCGTGTGTATCTACTTCAATTTTTTGGGTTTGTAGCCAAGTTTTTATAAAAGCAGCGGCACTATCAAAACCGCCATCTAAATAAATAGCACCTATTATGGCTTCCATGGCATTGGACAAAATGCTTTGCCTATTACGTCCGCCTGAGGCAATCTCCCCAGCGCCCAATAACATAAATTTGCCGATATTTAAACCGGCCGCCCATATATAAAGATTGCGCCTTGAAACCAAGTTCGCTTTTATCTTAGAAAGCACTCCCTCCTCTTTAGTATCAAGTTTGCGGTATAGATAGGCCGCAACAACAAGGCCTAAAACACTATCCCCCAAAAATTCAAGTCGCTCATTATGATGAGAGCCATTACAATGATACGAACGATGAGTGAGTGCTTCCTTTAAAATTTCCTTGTTTTTAAAGGTGTAAGAAACGACCTTTTCACGCTCTTCTTGCACTACTTATTTTACCTTTGCTTTGATGTGTTCAATAGCTTCACCGACTGTTTTGATCTTTTCAGCTTGTTCATCGGGAATTTCAACATCAAATTCTTCTTCCAAAGCCATAATAAGTTCAACTGTGTCAAGGGAGTCTGCCCCTAAATCGTTGACAAATTGTGCTTCCGGTTTAACTTGTTCCGGTTCAACACGAAGTTGTTCAACAATGATATTTTTTACTCTTTCTTCTACTGATTTTGCGTCCATATTTTCCTCCATAGAAAACTATATATATAGTCCGCCGTTAACAGCCAAAATCTGGCCTGTTATGTAGCCTGAACGGTTAGCGTCGGCTAGAAATAACGCCGCTTGGGCGATATCTTGAACTTCTGCAAATCTGTTTAAGGGTATCATCTTTAAAGCACCGTCCTGCACTTCCTTCGGAAGTTTTGCCGTCATATCGGTTTTAACAAAACCAGGTGCAATAGCATTTACCCTTATATTTCTTGAAGCAAGTTCCTTTGCTGCACTTTTTGTAAGACCGATTAAACCTGCTTTTGAGGCACTGTAATTTATTTGCCCGGCATTTCCGCTTTGCCCAACCACAGATGACATATTTATTATAGCACCTTTTCTTGCTTTCATCATAGGACGGGCAACTTCTTTAAGCATTAAAAATGCCCCTTTTAAATTTATATCAATTACCTTATCAAAATCTTCGTCTTTCATCCTTATAAGCAAATTATCACGTGTAACGCCTGCGTTGTTTATTAAGACATCAATTTGCTTAAAAGTTTCTAAAGTTTTATTTACTAAAGCCGTACACTCTTCTTGTTTTGAAACATCTGCTTTCATTGCCAATATTTTGCCGGCCTCATAAGATTTTAATAAATATTCTTTTGCTTTGGCAATACTTTCATCACTTGTTGCACAAAATGCAACATTGGCGCCTTCTTTTAAAAATTCTTCCGTTAAAGCAATGCCTATGCCGCGTGCACCCCCGGTAATTAACACAGTTTGACCATTGAAACTAGGCATACTATTTACCCTCCGCTTCGTCAAAAACTGCTTTATGGGCAGCAATGGCTTCTTCCATTGCTTTTAAGGCTTTGCTTTCAACTGTTTTTATACCTGCTTTTATAGCACAGTATATTGCCTTTTCATTAGATTTACCGTGACTGATAATTACATTACCGTTTACACCTAACAAAGGTGCCCCGCCGAAAGTATCAGGATCTGTAACTTCTTTCACTTTCATCAAAGCGGCTTTTGCCATAAGCATGCCAATCTTTGCCATAGGTTTACCTTTTAAATTTGACTTTATCATTTTAAAAAGTGATTTGGCAAGGCCCTCAGATGTTTTTAAAACTATATTACCTACAAAACCGTCGCAAACTACAATATCAATCATACCGGTATGTATATCGCGGCCTTCAATATTGCCGTAATAATTTAAACCTAATTTACGGATATGTTTTGTTGTGTCTTTAATAAGTAAATTGCCTTTACCTTCTTCTTCACCGATAGATAAAAGCCCGACTGTTGCATTTGGTTTCCCATAAAGATGTTTATAATAGGTACTACCAAGAACGGCAAATTGTAAAAGGTTGACGGCATTACAATCAGCATTTGCGCCGGCATCAACTATTAAAGCAAAGCCGGTTTGCGTAGGCATCGGGCTTGCAATAGCAGGCCTGCTTACACCTTTAATGCGGCCAAGGCCGAATAATGCGGCAACCATTGTTGCGCCGGAATTTCCGGCTGAAATCATGACATCAGCTTTGCCTTCTTTTACAAGTTTTGCGCAAACAACAATGCTTGCGTTTTTTTTGCGGCGATATTCCAAAGCCGGGGCGGCTTCCATATCAATCATTTCCGGTGCATGAACAACGGCAATTTTGGCCGTATCATACTGATGTTGTTTTAATTCTTCTTTGATTTTTACTTCGTCGCCAACCAAAATAACTTCACAGCCAAAATCCTGTGATGCCTTAATGGCACCCAGGATATTTGGTTTAACACCGTAGTCGCCCCCAAGGGCGTCAAGGGCTATTCTCATAAGAATTTATTTCGCTTCTGGCGCTTTATTTTCTTTTTTTACTTTGACTTCTGCTACCAATTTACCACCGTAAAAGCCACAGGCTTTGCACACATTGTGCGGCAAAACAGGTGCACCGCAGTTACTGCAGGTTACTGTTTGCACAGCAGTTAATTTGGAATTAGCGGACCTTCTAAGGTCTCTTCTTGATCTTGTATGCTTTCTCTTTGGATTAGGCATTTTATTTCCTCACTTTACTACTTACTTTTAAATTTATCTTTCAAACAGGCAAAAGGGGAAAATTTTTCTTCCCTACATTTACATTGTCCTTCATTTAAGTTTGTTCCGCAAATCGGACACAACCCTTTGCAATCTTTAGAACACAAATCCTGTATCCCCACAACAAGGGGGAGTGTTTGCCTAGTTATATACATTATATCAATTATTTTATCTCTCTTGCTAGTCAGGGCATTGATTTCTTCTTTAAATTGCTTATCAAAACGCCTGAGACAGCGTGAACATGGCACTTCCAAAATACCGGCAACTTCCCCCTTAATTAAGATATCTTTTGAAAGTACGGACATCTTTAATTTAAGGGTAATTTTTTTTAATTTTTCTTCTTCCGGAAAAATATCGGCAAAGTCCTTGACATCAGCTAAGAAAGAACCTTCAAAGCCTTTTAGGGCAAGGATATCTTCCATTTTGAATTTTAGATTTTTGGGTATTTCGTAGTTCTTATAGTCCATATATATATATTTTACCAAATATTGAATAGGAATTTTTTACGTGTTGACGTTCCGCGTGCCGCGCACAAACGCATATAACGCGCGAGCGTTCCCGAGCGCTACGGTTTTGCGCTCTTGGTACTTGCAGAGAAAATCAAAATTTCATCAAAAATACTTAATAACCTTTTAGGGATGATTTTATCTTTCGGTTTGATATTATATTTTTCTGCTTTACGCGTTTGCTTAACTTTTCAAGCAATATTTCTTTTAATTCTGATAAAGATTCTTTGTTTGAGTCTAATTCCAATCCTTTTTTGCAGTCCGAAAGGCCTTTCTTATATTCCCCGATATTCATATAAAAATATGCCCTGCAAAAATAATTTTTTACATTATTTTTATCACTGTTAATTGCATTAGTATAAAAATCCTCAACCTCTTTATAAAGCCTGTTTCTTTTGCATATACTTGCGATATCATACCATACATATTGTATACATGCCTTTTTATAGTCTTCAATGGCTTTTTTATATTCTTTTAGTTCTTCGTACAGATTAGCACGCCCTAGATAAAATTCTTTTACAGTTGGATATTTTTTTATCATTTCATCAAATTCTCTTATCTTTTCTTTGATATTTTTTATCATAAGTTTTCCTCTTTATTCAAATTCAGCCAAATAAAAACGGCTTGTCATAGTTTGAGGCTATACTCAGACCCAAAAAATAACAGCCGTGGTTTACCTTAAAGATAAACGCTCGGCACAATATACAAGGGTTATAAGGCCTTGCATATTGTACCTACTTCGGCTGTTTTTGGCGAGTATAGCATTTGGTTTTTACCAAATTCTCCGTATTCCACATACGGTTCCAAAAACAGATTTAAATTTTTTTAGGGGGATTATCCCTACATTAAAATTATATCTTAATTATAACAATTTTTTATATCAAAATTTACTTAACTGTTAAGCCAATTTTTTACGGCATTTTCCACAAAGCGTACATCCTTTTGTGCGGTATGCCCGTAAATTGCTAAGCCTTTATGAACGGTAGATTCTGGCAAAGCCTTTTTTAAAGCAGATTCGGAATGCCCCATTACGCTGCCTTCATGTGTGGCAAAAGGATAAATTTGTTTATCGTTTAAATTATATTTAGCTAATAAGCTAGACATAAAATAATATGATGCACGTAATT
>CAMUXX010000036.1 GCA_947164805.1 uncultured Elusimicrobia bacterium
CGTCAGCAATGCGGTTTCTGGCTGAGGTTCCGTCTTTTGAGTGCTTTGCTGTTTTATGAAAATAAATAAACTAATTAACCCGACTTTAAAAGATTTCATAAATTTAAAAACCGGTGATTTTATATATTTGACCTCAACAGTTTATGTAATGAGGGATATGGCACATAAAAAATTACTTGAAGAAAAAATTTTCCCCCTAAATTTAAAAGGAAAAATAATTTACTATGCCGGCCCTACTCCCGCTAAAAAAGGCCAAGTAAGCGGTGCACTTGGCCCCACAACAAGTTCTAGAATGGATAAATTTTGTAAGGAATTTATCAAAAAAACAGGTATAATTGGTATTATAGGCAAGGGAGCACGCTCAAAGGAAGCGAACTTATACCAAAAAGGTAAAGTTGTTTACTTTGCGGCCCTTGGAGGGCTGGGGGCATTGGGCGGAAACAGCGTAAAAAATAGTAAAATTATATTATACCCGGAACTTGGCCCGGAAGCAGTATATGAGGTACAGCTTAAAAACCTGCCCTTAATTATTGCTCAAGATTTAAAAGGAAATAATATTTACGGAGATTAATAATGAAAAAATTTATTTTGCCGGTTTTATTTTTTATTATCGCAGGTTGCTTTTGTGCTTGTGTTCACGAAGAACCTTATAACAGAAACCCAAGCGGTTCTTATGAGCGAAAATTAAGGCGTTATTCCTTTTTACCGTTTATGTATGAAGGTAAATTTTATGCTTATTATGCACCTGCTACAAGGCTTTCCGGCCCGGATAGAAATGGCAATTATAAATTTAAATTTGCCGGTGGCCCCAGGGAAGGTGAAAAAGTTAAATCACAAAATGCCATTATTCACACATATCAGTCAAACGGTTATGATTTAAAAAAGGGCATGGTAGTTTTGGTAAATCATTTTAATCCCAAAGTGCATGATGATAATGCAAGGATAGATACCTGGCGTCTGGCAGTAGTATACAGTTTACAAAATTTGGAAAATGATATCGTAGTTGTGGAATTGCCACATGATAAAAACGATTTCGCGGCAGCAAAAGAAGCATATTATTTAAAAAATGTGCGTGTAATAACAAAACCCGACGATATAAGGGATATCCGTAATTTTATTTATTAACAGGTGTCAAATGGAAAAATTTACAAGAAAAACTATTTTCATAAAAAAAGATTTACAGGTTAAATTTATTTTGTTTATTCTCTTAGCCGTATTATTCGGAATGGTTTTATTTGGCTATCAGTTTCTGACATTTTTACAAAATATTTTTAAAGACCACCCGGTATTACTTCAGAGAGTATATGAAGAAGGCCCGAAATTACTTTACCCCTTAATCATAAAGAGCACTATATTTTTTGCATTACTCGCGATGATATCTGCGCTGCTTTCCCACCGCATAGCAGGCCCCGTGTATCATTTGGAAAAAGTCTGCAAAGAAATAAAACAAGGCAATAAACAAATTCGTGTTAAGCTACGTAAGGGGGATGCCTTATCTGACTTAGCAGATGAATTTAATTCCATGCTTGACTATTTAACAGGAGAGGAGAATAAAAAATGAAAAATTTTTGCTGTTTCATTGTTTTGTTTTTTTGCCTTTCAGCATTTACCCAAGCCCAACAATACCGATTAAAATATTCCGCTGATGAAAAAAGACCTCTTTCTATAGAAAATGTTATTCGTTTATCTTTGGAAAATAGTTATGATTTACTCTTAATAGAACAAGATTTGATAATTGCAGAACAACGTATAAAAGAAGCAAAATTTTTGTATTTTCCTAGAATCAGCATCAACGGTTCGGCAACGGCATATAATCTGGATTACCCAATAATCTTACCTGAAATGATAGGCCAACGCTTAATAGTGCCGGATTCAAACCATAAAAAAGGAGATTTATTTTATGGCGTGGGCCTCTCTGCCGTTCAGTATATATACGGCGGGGGAAGGATTTCAAGTACCCTTGATTTAGCACGTGCCTCAAACAAAGAAACACAAAGCCGTTACCAAAGTGCAAAAAATACTGTAATATATATCGCAAAAAAAGCATTTTATGAATACTTGTATGCGCAGAAAAAAAATGAATTGGCAGAAGAAACATTAAACAAAGCTAAAAAGATTGCCAGGCGAAAAGAATTAAACCCCGCACAAAAAATTATGGTTTCTGCTGAAATATCATCCTTTGAAAGTTTGGCTTCAAAAGCACATGCAGAATTAAGCCAGGCAAAAATAAACCTTCTGAAAGTGTTAAATAAAGAGTTTAACAGTGAAGTAGCTTTTGAAGGTTCTTTAGAGTATAATCCTATTGAAGTAGATTTGAAAAAATTAAACTTATGGGCCATGGAATTCCGCCCGGAAGTTAAAAGCGCCATGTATAAACTGGAAATGGATAATATAGCCGTTAAATTATCTATGACAAGAAGTTACCCCGATATTTTATTGGGCGCTTCCTACGACAAACAAGGCGTAGACAATTTAAAACAAGAAAATATGCAAGTAAGTTTGGCTGTTAAGTTGCCTATAGGATATGATTATACTACACATATAAAGCAAAAAAAAGCGGAACAACGCCAAACTGTTCTAAGGCAGGCGGCAGTTGAAGACACTGTAAGATCGCAAGTTCTGGAAGCATACGACAATTTGATTTTTTGGCAAACTGAAACCCCAAAACGCATTAAAACATGGGAGACAATTAAAACCCAATTTAAAGATTTTATGAAGGGTACATATTCGTTAAAGGATAGTTTTGATTCTTTAAATTATTATTATCAGGCCGGGGTTAAAAGCCTTGAAGCACAAAAGGAACATCTTATATCTATTGCTAATATTGAAAATGCCATAGGTAAAGACTTAAAATAAAATGCCGTTTCGCTTTATAAAAACATTATTATTTTTATGCTTATTTTGCCTTTTAGGGCAAAATGTTTTTGCTTTAAACATAAATGAGGAAGATTCTATTTTGCGTGACTTTGCTTGGCAAAAATTTACACAACTTCCACAAGATGAACGCCCTAAAATAGGTGTAACACTTTCAGCAGGTGCTTTACGCGGTGCTTCACATATAGGGGTTATGGAAGTATTGTCTGAGGCTAACCTTCCCATTGATTATATGTCAGGTACATCCATGGGGTGCATAGTGGGCGCTTTATATAATGCCGGCCTACCTTTGGAACATTTACAATATTTGGTAAGTAACATCAAAACAAATTATATTTCAAGAGATTTCAATATCGGCGGCATATTAAAATATTTATTTGCGGAAAAATTATTTTCTTCTCAGGAATTCCAGGAATTTATTGATAAAGAAGTAGGATCTAAAAATTATGAAGATTTACCTATTCCTTTTGCCTGCGTATCTGCAGATATTAAGACAGGGGAAAAGGTTGTTTTTGACAGCGGGCCTTTATCTTTAGGTGTCAGGGCTAGCATGAATTTACCGGGTGTTTTTGAACCTGTTGAATACCGCCAGAGATTGCTTGTGGATGGCGGAATAGTAGATTATATGCCGGTAGATTTAGTTAAAAAAATGGGGGCCGATTTTATAGTTGCAGTTTATGCCCTGCCCAGTTTTGCCGGTACAAAGCCTTCAAACGTTATGGGGTATGTATTAAGAATAGGTGATTTAAGAGGAGCGGTTCTAACCGAAGACTCAGAACATCAGGCAAATTTTGTAATTCTTTCAAGGGTTGGTGAAATAGCTTCTTTGGACCTTTCTAAAACAAATTTGGCAATAGAAATAGGCGCTTCTTCCGCTTATCAAGCATTACCGCTACTTAAAGAGAAACTTATTATAAATGGGGTTAATTATGTCTTTAAGTAAAATACTTCCGTTATTTCTAATTATTTTATTTTTACCTTTACAAAGTAAAGCTTTTTTTGGGTTGACAAAAAGATTTGACCAAAAACAAAAAATCGCAGCTGCCCGTGATGCCTACGCAAAAGGTAATTATCAAGAGGCTATAGATATAAGTAAAAGTTTTTTAATGGAAAACCAGGAAGCCCCCAAAAGAAGATCACGCCGTATTTACATAGTTTTGGGAAATGCTTATGCTGCCCTTAATGATTATGACCATGCACTTTTAGTCTATAATGAAGCTTTGGAAGTTTTACCTAAAGATATTAAACTTAATTTAGCTTTGGCAAATTTATATTATAAAACAGAATTATATGATAAAGCTATAGAATTTTATAATAAAGTTTTGTCCCTTGATAAAGATAATTCCGATGCTTTACTTGGTCTTGGACGTGCATATTTGCAAGTAGGTTTTTTATCAAAATCAAGGCAATATTTTAAAGATTATTTAAATCAAAAAGGGCAAAAAGATAATTCTGTTTATTATGATTATGCCTTGGCAAATTTCTTATCAAACAATCAAAATATAGCACTTGAATATGCTAAAAAAGCACTGGATATTGACAAAAATAATCCGGATATATACTTTTTAATTGCAAAAATTTATAACAACTTAAATGAAACTGAAAAAGCAACTGAAAATATAAATAAAGCTTTAAAATTATCAAATAACAGAGATGACATTTTATTAACTTCTCTCATTTGGAAAGTATATAAACCCAGTACTGTAAAAGAAGCTTTGCAGGAAGTAAAAGATTACCAAAGGCAAAACCCAAACAGTCAACTGGCTGTGTTTATTGAAGGTATGTCCCTTTTAAAACAAGGGAGAAAGCAAAAAGCAATTGATTTATTTAAAAAAATTCAAAATCAAAATCAGGATAGTTTTATTAAAGAAGTGGCAACACAAATTATAAAAAATAATTGAGGTTTTATGTTACTTACAATAGATGTTGGAAATACCCAAATATACTGCGGTGTTTTGAAAAATAATAAAGTTAAAGCGCGTTTCCGCCATACTTCAAGCGGTGTGGTTACAGCAGATGAACTAGGCGTATTTTTATTAAACGCTTTAAATGCAAACGGTATTAAAGCAAAAGGGATAAAACAAGTTGCAATATCTTCGGTTGTACCGGCAATTACACGTTCAATTATACATTCCGTCAAAAAATATTTTAACTTAACTCCTTTTGTGATAAATGAAAATATAAAAACAAAAATTTATTTTGATAATAATACTTTAAACGGGCTTGGGGCGGACAGAATTGCCGATATTGAAGGTGCTTTTTATTTGCATCCGAAAAATAATTTGCTTATTATAGATTTTGGCACCGCTATAACTTTTGATGCCGTAGCAAAAGACGGCAAGTATTTAGGCGGTGCAATTTCTGCAGGGCCTATGCTTTCAATGCGTGCTTTGGCAGGGGGAACGGCTTTACTCTCCACAGTAGAAATCAAAAAACCCAAAAGTGCAGCAGGGCTTACTACCGAAACCCAAATACAATCCGGTTTGGTCTTAGGAACTATTGGACTTGTTAAAGAAATTGTAATGAACTTAAAAAAAGAATGTTTTAAAAAAGAAAAATTTATAATTATCGGCACAGGCGGCCTTGGGAGAATATTTGAAAAGGAAAATATTTTTGACTTTTATGAACCGGACCTTATTTTACTGGGCCTTGCCTCTTTAATAAAGGCTAACAAATGATATCTAAAAAACCGACAATCTATTTAATTGATGCGTTAAATTTTTTAAGAAGTTTTTTGCAAATTCCGCAACATGAGGAAGAAAAAACTTTGCGTGCTTTAATTGCTGCCCTAAATGATACTGCCTCAACTGATTATAAAGGTTCAACTTTCCGTTTGATAATTGACGGAGGTTTCAGAAATATAGGCCCGACTTCGCCGGAAAATGTGGATGCTTTATTTTCCGAGGACCAAACTGCCGATGAAGTTATTTTAGAGCAGGCAATTTATTTAAAAAATGCAACACGGCGTGTTTGTGTGGTTACTTATGACCGCGGTATAACAAATAATTTAAGAGGGGAAGGTATAAAAATTTTAAGTTGCGAAAAATTTTTTGATACTTTTCTTTCATAATTTGCTAAAATATATGTGTTGGGCTGGTGGCGGAATTGGTAGACGCGTCAGACTTAAAATCTGATGATCGCAAGATCGTGGGGGTTCGAGTCCCCCCCTGCCCACACTTTTAAAATGAATTGCCGCCGCATGTAGCGGCTATTTTTTTAGGAGGCTTTATGTTGCAAGATTTTATTATAACCTTAAAAAAGACTTTGTCCTGGGTTGGCACAATTCTTCCGCAAGGGATTAAATTGGCAGTAAAAGTTTTGTGTGCCGCCATATTTTTCTGCATTTTAGGTTTATTCTTTTTAGATGATATTTTTATGCCTCTTTCCTCTATCTGTTTGATTTTAGTTATTTTTGTAATGTTTTTCTTTCGTAATCCGGAACGCAAAGCACAGTTTAATGAAAATGAAATAACCGCCCCGGCCGACGGTACTATCCTTTCAGTAAAAACAGAAGGGGATCCAAATACTATCGTTATCCGCATGTTTCTCTCAATTTTTAATGTACATGTTCAGCGCGCACCTTTCGGTGGCGAAGTAAGCGATATAAAATATACGAAAGGTTCTTTCCTTTTCGCCAACAACCCTAATGCTGATAAAAATGAACGCAATTTAATTGCCTTTAATACGGAAAAGGGCCCTGTTGCAATTGAGCAAATAACAGGTGCTATTGCAAGGCGTATTGAATGTTGGGTAGAAAAAGGACAAAAAGTTGACATCGGTCAAAGGGTTGGTTTTATCCGTTTTGGTTCACAAGTGGCTTTATATTTACCCAAAGATAAAGTTACTTTAACAATTAAAGAAGGCCAATGCGTGCAAGGCGGCCTTACCGTAATGGGGCTTTGGAGGTAATATGGTAAATTTTCAAAAAGTTAAACACATGGGTATTGTTACAATACCGTCTTTATTTACTATCGGTAATATAACCTGCGGTTTCTTTTCAATACTTGCATCTGTTGAGGGTGATTTCAGTTTTGCAGGGCTTTTAATTTTTATTGCAATGCTCTTTGATGCTTTTGACGGGCGCGTTGCAAGAATGTTGCATGCTGAATCTTCCTTTGGCGTTGAAATGGATTCACTTGCCGATTTAATTTCCTTTTGCGCAGCACCTGCTTTCTTAATTTATTATATTGCTTTAAGGGAAACACCTTTCGGCGCACCTATTGCTTTTGTCTTTATGCTTTTTGGTGCTATACGTTTGGCAAAATTTAATGTACTTGCAAATTCTGGTAAAGGTTCAAAAAAACATTTTTCAGGTTTACCGACACCGGCCGCTGCTGCCGTATTGGTTTCACTTGCATTATCTTATGATGCCCTTTCTTTAGAAGAAGTAAGGCGCGTTTTACCGATAGCAAAAGTTTATATTCCATATATTTTTAGTGCGGTTTCTTTTGTAACTTTAGGGCTTGCTCTTTTGATGGTTTCAAATATTCCTTATGCCTCTTTTAAAAGTAAACCTACAAGCCAAAACAGGAAAGTTACACTCGGTAAATTCTTATTTTTGGCAATTTTAATTATTTTATTTATCAAATATCCGCAAGATATTGTTTTCATAGTTTTCGGACTGTATGCTTTAATTGGTTTAATTGTGGCATTAGTGCGGAAATTTATGTCACTAAATACTAAGTAAGAATATTTTACGTACTCTCATCCTGCGTTATATCCTTGCACGCGCGAAACGTGCTTGCATATTTAAGTGCTTTTTGACACAAAACCCCGGGGT
>CAMUXX010000037.1 GCA_947164805.1 uncultured Elusimicrobia bacterium
TATGGTGTCATATCCCTCGTCGAGTTCTTTGAATGACGCAACCGACGCTGCTCCTATTGCTGCAATTCCTGCTGATACAACGGACATTTTCTTGCCGAAATTTTCCATTTTCTGACCTGCGGAATCACATGCATTTGCAAACTCATTCAACTTATGATTTTTCAATTCGTCGTTGACGCTCTTGAGTTCTGATTCCATCTCGACGAGCGACTCGGCAATATTTACCACTTTTTCTTGGCAAGCACCGAATTTTTCTATTAAAGCAATTAAGTAATATGCACATTGGTTAAAACTGAGAGTTGAACGGTAAGAATCTGCAAACATTTCTACAACTTTTCCTTTTTCTAAATCTGCTTTAATATTATCAAAAAAATGGGGGCGGCCTTCAACCAAAGATGTCCCAAAAATAAACGGAAAGCGTACGACATTAAAACCTTTTGTTAAGCAAATTTGTTCTGCCAAAGCTTTGTGTTTACCGTATAAATTAACAGGTGCATAAGGATCTGTTTCAACAAATTTTCTGTCTTTAGAACCCTCGCCGTAAACTGTATCGGTAGACGAATAATATAAACATTTTGCTTTACCAAATAAATTAACAGCATTTGCCAAAGCAATAATATTGATATTCCAGGCGAGTTCCGGCAATTCTTCCACCTTATCCGGGTGATGAAATGCCGCCAAATATATAATTTTTGTTTTGCCGTCAATGCGGGCAGATAAAGCCTTTAAAGCATCAACATTACAAACATCCAACGGCTGCCACTCCAAACGGGAATCCTGAAAAACCGGTTTATCTTTTTCAGAATAAGTTGCTAAAATTTTTTCGTCTGTATTTTCTAAAATATTTTTTATACAATAGCGGCCCAAATACCCGCTTGCACCGATAATTAAATACATTTATTTTACTCCTTTTTACAATAAACCATTTTGACTTTCGGATTAATATAACTTGCTGCTGTTGACATATTTGAATTTGTAAAAATCAAATAATCTGCGCTAGCGGCAGTATAAACATCAAAAATAACCTCAATTGCATTTTGTAAAGAATATTGAGATTCATCTGCAGCTTTTCTATGCTGCAATTCATATCCTTCAGTATCCTTACCTAATTTTTTCTTAATCTGCTCGTATTCATCTTCCTGCTCTCTAGTCAAACGTTGAATATTCTGAAAAACAACATTTTTAGAATATTTTTTTGCAAAATAATCAATTGCATTATCGTTATCACTGGCAATAAAAAAACGCCATTTATCAGAAGAAACAAGAATATTGTTTCGACCTAGAATTTCTAGCAATTTATTTTCCCATAATTCAATATTTGGAGAACTTTCTTTTAATTCTACAGCATGTCCCTTACAGCGGATAAATGCGGATACAACAAAATATCCTTTTAAATTTTTTTCTGCGAAATCATTGATCTTTTTTTGTATTTCCGGTTTTAAATGAATATATCTTTTTAGTGTTTCATTATATTTTTTACGAAAAACAGGAAAATATTTTTTATCATTATAAAGATTATAAGAATTTAATGCAGTTAAATTCGGTTCTTTTGACTCATTGTAATCCATATCAGACAGTATTTTGGTAGCATAGTGATACATTTTATTCGTCTCGTATATTTCAGCATCAATTAATAGAGGATATGGATTCTCAAAAAGTTTATAAAAGATATTTCCATCATTTTTAGTGCCATAACAAAAAGAAATTAACTTTAAATGATTATTAGCAGAAAGATTTACATGCCTTAACATAAGGTGATATAAACCCCAATCCGGTAAAATAATTTCGTTTTCTTCCGCATACACAAGATGTGAAACATAATTATTAAATATTGAAAAGAAGCCTGCATCTGTACACGGTAAAACAATTATTTTTTTATTTTTTAATTTTTTAGGCAGTAAAAAAGGTACATAAGGAATGTTGTAAAAAGCTATTCTACATTGATTTTTGTATTTAATCAAACGCCTTCTTATCCTATGAGTAGGCCATATAAAAATAAGAATACTTAAAATAAAGGAACATAATACTGCCTTAAAAATTATCAAAAAACATTTAATATATGCCATAATAAAAATAAAAAATCTTCTCATTTCTTTTATTCCTTGTTAATTAACTTTCCATACTTCATCTGCATTAGTTTCTTGGCTTCCGCGTAAATTACTCTCATTAATTAGACGAATTGTTTTGCCTATTCCCGCTGATTTCGCCGCCAAAATATCCGTTTCCGCATCACCTATTAAAACAGACTGTGCTAAATCAATATTGTGTTCTTTTGCCGCACGCAATATCATACCGGGGTTTGGTTTGCGGTAAAAAGAATTGCGTTTATATTTCCCCTGCCCCTCAGGATGATAAGGGCAAAAATATTCTGCTGTAACAGGGCAGCCTTCCTCTTTAAATTTAGCATGAATAAAATCACGCAACTTTAAATAATCTTCTTCGCTATAAATTCCTTTTGCTATTCCGGCCTGGTTAGTAACCACGATAATATCATATCCTTTATTTTTATAATCACGGCACAAATCAAAAATGCCGTCCATAAACTCACATTCTTCAATTTTATGCAAGTGATGTTTATCAGCATTAATTACGCCGTCACGGTCAAGAAATAATGCTTTTTTATGTGGTTTGCCGAAGATTACATACTTTAATTCACGGCAAGCCCTGGCATAACTTTCCGGGATTCCTATATCAATAAAATAATCATCTGCCTGAATATAAAGCGGTTTTAGTATATCAATTTTAGGTTCCAATAAATCTTTTTCAAATGAAAACTTTTTAGGTAAATCTTTTGTAAATAAATCGCGTCTTATTTTGTAAACACCAACATTAATTAATCCGGGTGTAGGTTCCGGTTGCTTTTCTAAAAAAGATATAATACGCCCGTTTTCAACTTCCGCCCGGCCATATCTGTTGGCATTATCAACTTGTTTCAGCAAAACGGCAAATTTTTCATTTTCTGTTTTTTTGATAAAATATTGATAATCAGTTTGAACATAAGTATCACCGTTTAAAACAATTGCTTCATTCAAGTCAAATAAATCAAAAGCCTGTTTAATGGCACCGCCGGTTCCCAAGGGATCATCTTCTTCTGAATACAAAATAGGCACGCCTAAAAAATTATCACCAAAATGTTTTCTTATAATGTCTTTAAGATAAGATACACACAAAACAATTCTTTCAGGATCACAAAATAAAACTTCCCTAATTAAAAGTTCCAAAAACGGTGTACCGTTAATATCTGCCATTGGTTTTGGAACATCTTTAATAACTGACTGCAAACGTTTACCGAAACCGCCTGCTAAAATCACGAAGTTCATGGTTTCAATTTGATCTCCTGTGTTTGATTTTGCATATGTATATAATCGCGTTTTTCATAGGTAGAAGGATGATATTGCTTAGGCGAATAATAAATTATTTGGCAACCTTGGTCATCAAATTTAAACGGCACGTGAATTAAATTGCGCAAAGATTTCTTAATATCATGCTGTTTTTCCTGCGGAGCATAAAAAAGAATAAAGCCCCCGCCGCCTGCACCTAATATTTTACCACCCAAGGCACCGTTATCTATACCTGCCTGGTAAATTTCATCAATTAAAGAATTGCTGATTTTATCAGTCAAAGATTTTTTTAACATCCAGGTTTCATGCAGCATGCGTCCAAAATCATCCAAATCTTCACTTTCCGAAGTTAATATATGGCAGGCCTCGCTTACCATTTGCTGCATCCGTATGAGCTGTGCTGTTTTATCTTTTGTGTTTTTGACTTGCTTTTCTGCAATATCTGAAGAAGTACGCGATATACCCGTAAAAAATAACATAAGCCGGTCATTAAAAGCTGTTTTACGCTTTTCGCTAATTACAACAGGATTTACCGAAAAAGATGAATTTTGATTAATATGAATATGATTTAAACCTCCGTAAGAGGCTGCAATTTGATCTTGAATACCACCGTTTTCTTGCAAAATTTGACGTTCCAATTTAATTGTTTCTTTAGCCAGTCCGTATTTTGTTATCATTTCCCCTTTTAAAGCAAAAATAGATTGTATTAACCCGGCACAAAAACAAGAACTGGATCCTAAACCCGAACGCGCTGGCAAATCACATTGATTACTGATTTCAACACCTTGCGTGATATTATAATATTTCAATGCTTCGCGAATAGCATTATGTTGTATATGCTCAATATTATCAGGGTATTCTAATATCTTCCATGCAATTCTATTTCGGTATTCTGAATGGAAGGGCGGTAAATATCTGCAACTGATATAATTATAATGATTAATGGTGGCGGAAAGAACATCCCCACCATGTTCTTCATAGTACGTATGGTAATCTGTACCGCCGCCGAAAAAAGATATACGATATGGAGTTCTGGTAATAATCATTATAAAACCTTGTCTTTTGATTTACCGAAAAAATGAGTTTCAACAATACCGCAAAGCAAGTGCCCGCAGGCTATATGCATCTCTTGAATATTATTTGTTGTATTTGAAGGTACATTTAAGCATATATCGGCAAGTTCCCTCATTTTCCCACCGTGTTCACCGGTAAAAGCAACTGTTTTGATACCCTTTTCTTTAGCAGCAGCAAAGGCCTCTATTATATTTTTTGAGTTACCGGAAGTAGATATACCAACCAAAACATCACCTTCATTACCAATACCGCGTAATTGGCGTACAAATACTTTATCATAACCATAATCATTACCGATTGCGGTTAAAGCAGAAGTATCCACGGTTAAACTTAAAGCGGGCATTGCCTCTCTGTCAATTTTATAACGTCCCATTAATTCCGCTGCCAAATGCTGGGAATCAGCGGCAGAGCCGCCATTACCGCAAAAAATTATTTTTTTACCATTTGTCAAAGCTTCAATCCATATTCCGGCAATTTGTTCAATTATATCTGCTTTATCTTTAAGTTTGATAAAATTTTGTGAAATTTGTTCAAAAGAATTTTTAATACTATTAATCATTTTTTATCTTCCGTAAATTATAATTATCTTTGTAAAAATTTCTCTCCGTGAGAGATACGCTCACGCCAATAATCTAACAAATCCTTCATTGTTTTTTCATAAGGAATTTCAGGTTCCCAGCCGGTATGTTCTTTAAATTTGCGGCAATCAGGCACTTGTAAGTCCGCATCAATAGGGCGCAAGCGCTCGGGATCAATTTCAATTTTGATTTGATCTTTCATCTTGGAAAATGAAATCAGTGTATTTAAAGTATCACCTACTTCGCAAGTATATGAACCGCCGATATTATAATATTCTCCTGCGACAGGTTTAACAGTAACAAGCATGTAATAAGCACGAACGGCATCACGAACATCAGCGTAAGTTCTTAGAGATTTAAGATTTCCGACTTTTACAACAGGCGGAATAAGCCCTGCCTCAATCATAGCAATTTGTTTTGCAAAGGTTGATTCATGAAACACATCCCCTCTCCTTGGGCCGGTATGGGTAAACATTCTTGTTGTCATTACTGTCATACCGTAAGCCTCTGCATAATAACGGCCTAATAAGTCTGTACCGACTTTAGAAATTGCATAAGGTGAGGCTGGGTGAAAGGGACATTCTTCATGAATACCGGTTTCAGGTTTCTTCTCGGGTGGAATCTTTCCAAAGACTTCAGAGGAAGCACAAACATGAATAACAGGATGATAGTTTTTATCATTTTCCATTACTAAACGGATACTTTCCAACAACCTGCAAGTTCCCAAAATATTTGTATTAAGTGTATCAACAGGCGCAGTAAAACTCGTTTGAGGATAACTTTGGGCCGCTAAATGGAAAACATAATCCGGCTTTACATTTTGTATTACCGTTATTAAGGAAATTTGATCGTTTAAATCTGCATACTCAAAAAAGAGCCTGTCTTTTTTGTTCGCTCTTTCCAATAAATGCGAAACGTTATCAAGTGGGCTTCTCCACCTGCAAACGCCGTATACATCCCAATCTGTATTTTCTAATAAAAAATCACAAAGATGCGATCCTACCATCCCTGTAACACCTGTTATTAATGCTTTTTTTGCCATTTAAACTTTCTCCTGTTTTATTAAATGAAATTTTGCTAATAAGGCATATAATTTTGCCCTTTGTTCCCGCCTAAACTGTTTAATAACTCTCTTAAGATGTGACCAGCGTAAAAAGAAATGATCCCCCATCAATTGTTTTAGTTGTCTGTATATTTCTTGATCCCCAGTAAAACCCGATGCAAAACTTGCAAGAATTTTTTTGTTTATTAAAATCATCTTTTTTGGTTTAAGTGAAAAAGATTTAAAAAATGATATTATATCAGTTGCCACAGGAATTACATCACCTTTTAATTTTCGTTTATATTCTTCACTATATTCAGACGGTTGATAAAAATATTTTATACCAGGCACAGTGACTATGCGTTTTGCATAAAAAAATGCCCTAAAAAGAAAAGGGCTGTCCTCATACCTAACTGATTCCATAAAGAGAATATTTTTATTATCCAGGAAAGATTTCCTAAACATCTTGTCAAAAGAAGCACCGTTTGTAATCAATGAGAACTTATCTTTAAAAGATTCCAATACTTTCAATTTACCATGCCTTGTAATATTTCTTCCCTTTATATAAATTTCACCCCATGCAATATCCGCATCATATTTTTTGATATATTCCAAAAGAGATGAATAAAAATTTTCTGATACTAAATCATCACTCTCAGCAAAACAAACCCATTTGCCGGTAGCATGTTTTAAACCGATATTTCTTGCCCCGCCTGGACCGGTGTTTTCCTCTTGAAACACAACTTTTATTCTATTATCGGCTATACTATTAATTATTTTCAGGGAATTATCCCCACATTCCCGTAACACGACAATTATCTCTAAATTCTTATACGTGTTACGGCAAACCGTTTTTAAACATGCTTCAATTGTTTTTTCGGCCTGATAAGCCGGAATAATGACTGAAATCAAATCGTTTGTCATTGTACATCCCCTTTTGTAACAAAACCAAAAGATGTCTAATTTGCCATATATTCTGCAAATTAAACCACTATAATTATTATAGCAAAATTAATTAACTTTATATCTTAAACACTCAAGTATGCTTAATATTTGCTAAAATATATATTAGAAGTTGAAAATTTGCTTAATTTAATGTCTCGTTCGTCTAGTGGTCCAGGACGCCGCCCTCTCAAAGGGTTTAAGGCAGTTTTTGGAAAATGCATTTTCCCCCATCTAAAAAACGCCGTTTCCGAATACAAATTGACTATTTTTTTACCGATTTTTTCTTTACTGCAAATTACTGAAATTCACCCATTTTTTACCCAAAATGGACACTTTTTGGACACTTATTTTTAGAAGCAATTTTACTAAAAAACAGTTAAATTTTATAAATTATTATATTACATCTATTTCATCCCTGACAATGTTATTGTATTTCCTCACCTTTTTTAGTAAACTAATTATAGAATAGAAAATAGGCTCATAAATCACAATGAAATATACTAATTCCCAACAAAAAGCATTCATTAAGTTCAACGATTTTATAAATTCAAACCAACATATTTTTATAATAAACGGTTATGCAGGAACAGGTAAAACAACTCTCATTAAAGGATTTTTAGACTATTTAGGAAAAAGAAATAAAGTTTGTACTTTACTTGCTTCTACCGGTAG
>CAMUXX010000038.1 GCA_947164805.1 uncultured Elusimicrobia bacterium
TTGTATGAGGAACAAAAGAAGAAAAAAGAAGAAGCAAGCAAAGATATTCAAACAGCCATGACTTTAGCTGGTACAATTTGCTTAGCTCAGCAACAATATTTTTTAATACATAATGTGTACACAAATAATTTTGAAGATTTGAATATCGCTTTAACTGATGATTCCGGCAATTCTGCTCAAGGATCTTCTTTTGTAGGTGAAGGTATTACCTACTCAATTAATGATGAAGGTGAAGTTACTATTGAAGGTATAAAGCCGCAAAAATATACTATTAAAAAAGAATGTTTCAGTAGTATGATGATGTGCCAAGATGAAGATGAAACTGTATGTGATACAGCAATGCTTTTTGCGGATATTTAATCTTTTTTAAAAATTTTCCCCCGGTGTGTAAATTTTGCGCCGGGGGATTTTTTTATTTACGCAATTCTTTTAACCAGGCATTTATTTCTTTTTCAAGTTTTTGTCGGTTTGATTTTTCTTGCTTCTTGCGTTGTTCTTCATCGTCTTCATTATCTTTGATCGGTGCAGCCAAACTGCGCGGATCGGCGGGGATGGCAACTAAACTAATCTCATAAATTTCCGCTAAAGTAAGCAAGTTCGGATCGCTCGGCACTTCATAATGAAAGCGACCTGCAATGCTGATACCTTTTGCATGTCCCTCTTTATATAATTGGCGCGCATGGGCAATAGTCGGGTGATTTGAGGCGGAAAATAAAGCCTTAAAATATAAGCCCTTTTCATCCTCAAAAATTTCGGTTACCGAGCCTGCCAAATGATCAAGTTGGTTTACATGGTCAATTAGCAAAACCGGGTTCTTTTTAAATTCCGTAAGTTCATAAACAAAATTGCGTTTTGATTTTAAGACGGTGGGAATATCGCCGTAGCGGTCCGCTAAATTTTTGGTATTGGCATAGCCCTCAATATAAACAAGGCCGTTTTCCTGTTTAACAGTTGCGTCTTGCAAAGGCAAGATTTTTAGGGCCGGTGTTTTTAATGTGCCGCAAATTTTATGTTTCATTTTTTGCTCCTTTGATTCTTTTTTGTGCTAAATGGCAAACCGAGCGCTTGTGCAATTTCAGAGAGTGAATAACCCATTTCATGGTAAATTTTTGCCGTTTGTGCGCGTTCTAATTCTTCTTCTTTTAAGCATGCAACTTGGGAAATATCTTTATCAAAATACATTGTTTGTGTTTTATCAAAATGCGGAAGTAAAAACTCGGTTAATGTTTCAAGCATCAAACTTTGTTTCGGCAAAATGCAAAGCTGCCAGAAAATGCGCTGCTGCTCTTTAGTGTTAAACTGTTGCGCTTGTTCAAAAAGACCGACTAAAGCCGGCGGAACATGAAAGATGGAAAGTATAGTTTCGCGGCTCATTTTCATCGCTTCAATAAAGTCCATATCCTTTTGGCTTAAGGTGATGTTTTGCCATTTTAGACCGCCCTCAAGCAAAGCAACTTTATGCGCTTTTTTGGCACCTTGATATTTTTCGTTCCAGCTGTTAATTATGCGCGAACGTGTTGCCGGGTCAAGTTTACCGTCGGTATATAACAAACCGGATAAGGCGCCTGCATGCTCAAAAAATGCGCGGTTATAAGTTTCTGCTTTTTCAAGTGTATCTAAACTTGCACGCGCCGCAGCTATCGGGGAAAGGCCGTAAAAAAAGTCAAACGGATTAAAATATTTAAAGTGAATAACATCACTTGCCTTATAATATGCGGTTTGTGAGCCTGCGCGGTATTTGTAGCCTTCAATAGGCTCCGAAGATTTTTTGCCCGGTATAATTTCCACAAGTTGTGAAAGGAGGGGGAACATTTCCGTTGGTGTACCGTCGGGTAGTTGCGAATCTTTTAAAATATAAGCATTCCCGGTCAGTTCCAAACTTGCAATAATCCATTGGCGTAAAGTGCGGCCGCTCATAAATTTATTTGGGCGGTACATAAGGTCAAGGGCAGGGTGACTTTGAATAATTTCGCCTTGCTTGTTTTTAAGCACAAAATCCGCCGCGGAAGTTGTTTCCGCTATTGCGTTTACGCAGGCATAAACCCATGCTTTTGAGCCGTAACTATCAACGTACGGGCTGTAATTATGGCTTGAGGGGTTTGGCAAATTCTGCCCTTGCAAGAGGCTTGGTGTAAATTGCATTATGGCAGGTGGAGTTTTGGTTTTGATATTTTTTAGTATTTTTTGAAGTATATTCATTTATTTTTGGCTTTTTACGGCGGGCAACTTTGCAGAGTGTTGTAGAAAAAAGAGTGCCAACCTAATTTTAGGCGGCACTCCCGCTATTACATTAGCAAATTTTTTTTGTATTTGCAACGGTAAATAAAATTTGTTAGTATTTATTTGTAGTATTTAAGGAAAAGTTATTTTAATAAGGGGTTAAAAACCCTAAAACAATTTACCTGTTTTTTGGTGCCACTTATGCGGCAGCCACATGGCTACAAACAACCAAAAACGGTCGGTTAAGGCATAAAACATCACGCGTTTGTTTTATGCCGAGTGTTTATCTTAATTGATAAACCACGGCTGTTATATGGGTTGTGTTTGTGGCTCTTATAAGAGCCGTTTTTAATGGCTGAATTTTAATGAGGATGAGTATGAATATTAAAGAAAGAATAAAAGAGTTCAGCGAACTTATAAAGAAATACCCTGATCTAAAAGAACTTTATATGGAAAGAGCTAAGTTGTATGATGAAATCAAAGATTATAAAAATGCTGTTGAAGATTTTAAAAAAGCATACTTTGGCTACTATGCTTGTGAAGATATAATGACCGTATGTGAAAAAGCAGGATTAATCAAAGAAGCAGAAAGGCTTTATAGTAAAGCAATAAATATAGATAAGAACAATGTTTATAATTATATCAAAAGAATTCATTTTTACATACGTATAGGTGAAATAGCAAAAGCGGTTTTAGATTGTAAAACAGTATTAAAACTTTCCCCAAAAGATGAAACCCTTTTAATACTTCACCGAATATTAACTAAAAAACAAATAAAGCCAAATCGTGTGCGAAAACCTGGTAAGTATTTTTGAGGAAATTTTAGTTTTCTCTGCAAATAACAAGAGCGCAAAACCGTAGCGGGCGGGCGTGTTCACGCGCTGCGCAGCAAATTTAAGATGATTTTTTATTTTCTAATAGACGACGAATACCCAGAAGTATAGGAGCGAAGCGATTTTCGGTATTCTAGGAAAGGAAAAATCAAAAAGCGCTTAAATTTGCAAGCACGTTCCGCGCGTACAAGCGCATCATGCGGAACGTTAACACGTAAAACATACTACTTGACGGAACACATATAAAATGATTAAATTAAATATATATGTTACAGGAGGAGTAACTATGAAACTCAAAATCACAGCAAAAAACATTAAATTAACTGAAGCAATCAAAACTTACAGCCAAACAAAAATCAATAAATTTGAAAAATTTTTTGACGACGGTGCTTGGGTAGAACTTGTTATCAGCGTAGACAAAAAAATCAATCAAAAAGCAGAAATGACTTTGCACGCTGCTAAAAAGAAATTTACCGCCAAAGCCATTGAAGAAAATCTTTATAAAGCCATCGACGGTGCAATTTTGAAAATTGAAGCACAAATCAGAAAAGCAAAAGGCAAAATTCAATCAAAACGCACTTCAAATGCAGCACCTAAAGAAGATTTATCTGCCTATTACAGTGCAATGATTAACCCACAAAATGAAGTTAGGTTCTCAGTCATAAAACAAGTGGAAGTCAGCCCCATGAGTGCGGAAGAAGCCGCCCTTGAAATGGAAAAACTCGGCTACACCTTTTGGATGTTTTTAGACGAAGATACCAAACAAATTAACTTAATCTTTAAACGCTTAGACGGCTCTTACGGTTTAATACAACCCATCAAAGCAAAATAAGTTAAGTAAATTGAAGGAGTTTTTATGGCCGAGTTTGAACGCACTATCACAGTAGCACAATTACTTGAGGACCAGAGTAAGGAACTTAACCTTGAGATCTTACTCGGCCAAAAATATACCAAGCGCGAAATTTCAAAAGCAAGTGTTAATCGCCCAGGCCTTGCTATGGACGGTCATCTTGAAAATTTCCGTGGCGAGCTTATCCAAATAATCGGGCGTGGGGAATATGCTTTCTGCGCAAAACTTCCGCATGCTAAATTAAAAGCAAATTTCAAAAAAATGCTTCGGGCGGACAAAGTACCATGCGTAATTGTAACGTCCGGTATGAAAGTTCTGCCTGCTATTCAACAGGCTTGTTTGGAAGAAAAAGTCCCGCTTTTAACTACGAGCATGGATACGGCAGTTTTCATTTCCGAACTTATTGCTTATTTGGATGATATGACTTCGCCCCGCACCCATGTGCATGGTGTACTTGTAAGGGTTTCCGGCCTTGGGGTTTTAATTCGCGGGGATGCCGGTATCGGTAAAAGCGAATGTGCCCTTGAACTTATAAAACGCGGACATATTTTGGTTGCAGATGACGTTGTTGAAGTCCAAAAAATGCGTGGTGGCCATTTGGTAGGTTCATGCCCTCCGATGCTTCAGCATTATATGGAAGTGCGTGGCCTAGGTATTATTGACGTGGAACTTTTATTCGGTGTTGCTTCAACTACGGAATCTGCAAGAATAGAGATGGAAGTAAATTTAATTGCACCTACTGGGGAAATTGACCGCCTAGGTATAGAACAACAAAAGACGACAGTTTTGGGCGTTGAAATAAATTCCCTTACCATCCCAGTTACACCGGGCAGGAATTTAGCAGTTTTAATTGAAGTCGCGGCTTTAAACCAACGGTTAAAATCACAAGGCGTAAGTTCTGCAAAAGAATTTAGCAAAAAACTTTTAAAGCAAATGAAGGGTAAAGGTGTAAAAAATGGAAAGTAAAAAATTTTTTGTTATTACAGGCCTTTCCGGTGCAGGTAAAACACAAGCCCTAAAAATTTTGGGTGATTTTGGTTTTTACTGTGTTGATAATTTGCCGTTTGCCCTCTTGAAAGATTTTATTAAATATGTAAATTCCAACCCTAATTTAACAAAAATTGCACTTGGCATTGATATCCGGGAAGGCAGCAATTTGCCGGCTTTACCTAATGTCTTGGATAAAATTAAAGCAAGCGGTTTTGATACAAAATTAATTTTTTTAGAGGCATCAACCTCTGTTTTGCTTAGGCGTTTTTCCGAGACAAAACACCGACATCCGCTTGAAGAAGAACTTGCAACGGCAATTAAGCAGGAAAGGGTTTTTGTCAAACCCCTAAAGATTGCCGCAGATGAAATTATAAACACTTCATCTACTACTCTTGGCGAATTAAAAGAAGAAATCGGCAAATTTTTAACAGTTAAGAAAACACGGGAAATGTTAATTTCCGTTATTTCCTTCGGTTACAAACACGGTATTCCTTTAGAATCTGATTTAGTTATGGACGTCCGTTTTTTAAGAAATCCTTATTATGTACCGGAACTCCGGGATAAAACTGGCCTTGATAAAGAAGTTCAAGATTATATCTTAAAATCGCCACATACAAAGACTTTTATTAAAAAATTTACTGATATGATTGTTTATCTTTTACCTAAATACATAAAGGAAGGTAAATCTTATTTGACGATTTCAGTCGGTTGCAGCGGCGGTAAACACAGAAGTGTTTTTATGGCACATCATTTGGCTTTGGCTTTGAAACACCGCGGTTTTGACTGCAGTGAAACACATAGGGATATTGATATAGTTAAGAAGGAAGTATGGTAAAACTTATTTTAATTACACATGGTAATTTGGGGGAAGCCTTACTGAACACGGCATCGGCAATTTGTTGTTGCGTAAAGGGAAATATCATTGCTTTTAGTGTTACGGGTAAAGTAAATTTGGACGACCTTGAAAAGAAAATAAAAAATTCTTTTATAGGGGAAAGTGCCTTAATTATGGTTGATAGTTTTGGTGGAACTTCATCAAATATCGCATTAAAATGTTATGCCGAAAATAATAATATTTCTATAGTATGCGGTGTAAATTTGAATATGGTTTTATCTGCTTTAAATAATCAAAATAAAATGAATTTGACGGAACTTACAGCCAAAGTTATAGCCGATGGTAAAAAAGCGATTTTGGATGCTACGGAGTTAATAAAAAAATGATAGTTTTAACACGTGTTGATAACCGCCTGATACATGGCCAAATCGTACAAAGTTGGTTGCCAAGTTTGGATGTAAGTGAAGTTTTAATAGTTTCCCCTATTGCTCAAAAAAAAGAATTTATAAAAAAGATGCTCCGCCTTGCATTGCCAAGCGGTTATAAATTAACCATACTTGCAGCAAAAGAAGCAAAGAAATATAGTGATGAAAGCAAAGAAAAATTGTTTATCATTATTGAAGATATAGCAAATTTGTTTGAAATGTTCAAAGAGGGGTTTTGCCCTAAGATTGTAATTTTGGGAAATACACAATTTACGGAAGGTAAAAAACAATATTCACAAGGAGTATTTTTAGATGATAATGAAGTTAAAGAACTAAAAAAAATGGAAACAGAAAATAATATTTCCATTGAAATACGTTCTTTGCCTTCTTCTATCGTAACTAAATTATAAAAGGTATTTTATGTTGCTATCTTTAGTTTGTTTTTGTGCATTAATTGCTTTACTTGAATTAGATACTACTTATGTAGGCCAATTTTTAATTTCAAGACCGATGTTTATAGGGGCTTTGTTAGGTGCTTTGACAGGTAATTTGTTTTTGGGTCTTCAGATTGGTATTTTTACAGAACTTATTTATATAGATTATTTGCCGCTTGGCGGGGCTGTTCCACCCAGCGGGACAATAACGGCTGCAGTAGCCATATTAATGAATTACTCTTTTAAAATGGATATATACTTTGCCTTTTTTGTAGGCATAGTTTGCGGGCAATTATTTGCCTTTTTAGAGAAATTTTTAAGAAATAAACGTGCCGAAAAGTTATCTGATATTGAGAAAAAACTCATTAGGATAAAAATTACACCCGGAGTTATAATATTTAAGAATCTTATTGTGGAATTTTTGGTAGTTTTTGCTTTCCTAATTTTATCTATGATAATGTTTGGCCCATTGTTTGTTTATCTGCATCAGGATATAAGCGAGAGGGTGCATATCGCTTTTAAATTCTCTTATTACATTATACCTTGGATAGGTTTGTGCGGCTTATTTTTATCTTTTAGCACAAAACCTAAGGAGGATTAGATGAATATAAACGGAAACAAGTATATTTTGCGCTCTTTACTTCTGCAGGGGTTTTGGAATTCCAAAAAAATGCAGAATATAGGTATGCTTTTTATTATTTATCCTTTTTTATTTGAATTATATTCTTCAACTCCTAAATTCTTAAAAAGGGCTATACAAAGAAACTTGGAAGCTTTTAATACAAATCCGGTCATGATTTCCTTTTGTTTGGGTGCGGTAATGCATC
>CAMUXX010000039.1 GCA_947164805.1 uncultured Elusimicrobia bacterium
AGAATACTTTGATTATGAATTACTTAGTACAGGTATATTGGCTTCAAGGAATAACGGTGCATATACTATATACCGTGATTATGAAACTAGCCAAATAATGTGCACCCCAAGTTCGCATTTTATTTGTGATGATCTTGGTACATTTACCAAAGCACCTTGTGAAAAGGCAGATATGGCATGGGCAAATACAAACAGTACTTGTTATAAAGATGAAGAAGAAAGATGCAAAGATTTGCACGGTGATAGTGTCTGGAACGGCGAGTTTTGCGGATACACAAATACTAATGGAAAAACACTCAATGAAGGTATGGTATGTAAAACAATAGATCGTGAAGGGTGTAACGGTGGAACAATTAATGAAGGTGGCGAATGTATTGGCGAAAACGGTTACTCTTGTCGTGGTTCAATCATTAATAAAGGAGGAATATGTTCGGGTACTTCTATTGGCGCTTGTAGGGAAGCAAATATTAATGGGGGGATATGCACCGCGACGGGAAGAGATGCTTGTGAATTGGCAAAAGTACATAATAATGGTATTTGTTCTGGAACTTGTGGGTATACTACAGTATATGATGGAGGAATTTGTTCCGGTAAGTGTAATCATGCTAATATACAAGATGGAGGTGTTTGTAAATCAAGTTCAACTAATGCTTGCAAAAATAATACCTACACTGGCACAGGTTGTTGTTGCGGTGATTATTGCGGCAATGCACCGAAATGCGACCAAGCGCGTTGTGATGCTCTGGACTAAAATAAAATTTATCACTAATTTAAAACACACAAAGCCCCCGTTTACGGGGGCTTTTTAAATGTAATATAATTTTTATTTTTCTTTGACATAAACCCAAACCGTGTGCAATATCCGGCAAGTATTTTTTAGAAAATTTTGATTTTTTGTTTTAAAAGCAATACAGGAACACAAAACCGTAGCGTATGTGTACATTTTGTGCAACGCAGCAAATTTAAAATGATTTTTGATTTTCTCTTTGACAACGAATACCCAGAAGTATAGGAGCGTAGCGATTTTCGGTATTCTAGGAAAAGAAAAATCAAAAAGCACTTAAATTTGCAAGAATATGCACACTAATTAACAATATTCGTTACGATAAGTAAACCAAATTATCCTGCCTAAAATGATATAATATATTTATGTTAGAAAAGACCTTTAATGTTCGTCATTACGAATTTGATGCACAAAATAAATTAACCCCGTGGGGGTTGCAAAATTTCTTTCAAGAAGCCGCTTGTATTGATGCTGATAACTTGGGCTTCGGGTTTGAGGCTTTAACACCTCAACATATCGCTTGGGTTTTAACGAAATTACAAATCCAATATTTAGTACCTTTAAAATGTAAATCCGTTAAAGTTAAAACCTGGGTTGTAGGATATACCAAAATAACATCACGCCGTGATTTTATAATGTATGACCAAGATGGCAGAGAAATTGCCAAAGGCACTACCGAGTGGGTTATTATTGATTTAATTTCCCGCCGCCTTATGCGTATTCCGCAATTTATTTTGGACGGCCACCCGTCCACACCGGCAGAACCGGCCATGGAACAAAACTTTTTAAGGGCGCCTTCTTTTGAAGGTAAACAGGCAGTTAATACCTGCCAAATTCAAACCCGTCTTGAAGATATTGATATCAATAATCACGTCAATAATCAGCATTTTACTTCCTGGGCCTTGCAGTCAACACCAAAAGAAATTTTTGAAAACAAAGATATAACGGACCTTCTTGTCTATTTTAAAAAAGAAATTCCTTTTGGCGATACTATTACTGCAAACTGCTATAAATCAGACGAAGAAAATGCCTTTTGGTACACATTAACCAATCAAGAGGGCAAGGAAGCAAGCATTGTTTTTGCCCGTTTTAAATAAATTTTAGGGAATAATTATGAATTTAAATAACTATGCAGATGTTTTAATTTCCGCCTTAAAAAATGCCAGGGCGGGCAAATTCAAAAAGGGCGATAATATTTTAGTTTCTTACGACGCCCCGGCTTTGGCGCTTGCCGAAACCATTTACGCAAAACTTTTAAAAGTAGGTTTTAATGTCGTAGTTCGCCCATATCAAAGCGAAAATATGGCACGCACCTTCTTCACAACCGCAAGCAAAGCACAACTTACTTTCCAAGCACCTTGGGAAAAATGTTTAAATGAAAATTTACACGGTTTAATTGCACTCCGCGCGCCGGAAAATTTAGAGAATTTAAAAAATGTTGACCCGAAAAATATTGCACTTGCCTCCCTTGCAAGGAAGCCGATCCGCGAAATTTTAGATGTGCGCGAACAAAAAGGTTTATTCGGTTGGACACTTGCGAATGTCCCCACACAAGGCATGGCACGCCAAGCCGGACTCACAATTAAGGAGTATGAAAACCAAGTAATAAAAGCTTGTTTCTTAGACGCAAAAAACCCGGCAAAAAAGTTTATGGAAGTATCTTCCCAAATTGCGGAAATTGCCGCGCGTTTAAGCGCACTTCCGATTAAAACTTTACGTTTACAGTCTGACCTTGAAATTCTTTTAGGCGAAAGCCGCAAATTTATTGCCGCGCGCGGTTGCAATGTTCCGTCTTTTGAAATTTTTACTTCGCCCGATTGGCGCGGCACGCGCGGTGTTTATTTTAGCGATCTTACAAGTTTTAGGAACGGCACTTATGTCAAAGGTGTTAACCTTGAATTTAAAAACGGCCGCGTAATTAAAGCGACGGCAAAACAAGGGGGGGACTTCCTTAAAAAAATGATTTCCCTTGATAAAGGCGCGGCACAAATCGGCGAATTTTCTTTAACGGACAGGCGCTTTTCACGCATAAACAAATTTATGGCAGACACTTTGTTTGATGAAAATTTCGGTGGAAATTTCGGCAACAGCCATATTGCTTTGGGCGCAAGTTTTGCCGATACTTTTACCGGCAATCAAGCCAAGTTAAATAAGGCCTTAAAACAAAAACTCGGTTTTAACGATTCCGCCCTGCATTGGGACCTTGTTAATACTGAGGACAAACTTGTTACCGCTACGCTCAAAAACGGCAAGCACCTAACCATTTATGAAAGCGGCATATTTTTGATATAGGAAACCAGTTTTACGCGTTGTGTTTCCGTATTATGTTTACAAACGCGCGGAACGTGCTTGCAAATTTAAGTGCTTTTTTATTTTTCCTTTCCTAGAATACCGAAAATCGCTTCGCTCTTGTACTTCTGGGTATTCGTCGTCAAAGAGAAAATAAAAAATCATTTTAAATTTGCATCGCAGCGCGAAAACACTCCCGTACGCTATGGGTTTTGAACTCAAAAATACTTGCCAGATTTTTGCAACCCCAATTTTGTTTTATTATAAAATTTGCTATAATATAAGTACGCGGATTTTGACGGGCGAAAAAAATCAGTAAATCAAATGCCCCGATAAACCGCCAAAGTAAACAACCGCCATGGGTAACCTCTACCCAAATTTAGGTTGTTACTTACTAAGGAGAAAAAATGAGTAATGTATCAATGAAAGCCATGCTTGAAGCGGGTGTCCACTTCGGCCATCAAACTTCACGCTGGAATCCCAAAATGGGGCGCTATATCTTCGGTGAAAGGAACGGCGTCCATATTCTTGACTTGCAAAAAACCGCACGCGAACTTAAAAAGGCCTGCGCTTTTGTAAAAGAAGAAGCAAAAAACGGTGCAAAATTTTTATTTGTCGGTACCAAAAAACAAGCACAAGATGTAATCAAAGTTGAAGCCGAAAGAGCAAATTGCCCTTGCATCAGCGAAAAGTGGCTCGGCGGAACTTTAACCAATTTCCAAACAGTCCGCAAATCTGTTGAAAGATTAGCCGAACTTGAAAAATGGGAAGCAGAAGGCGTTTTGAAAGCAATTTCCAAAAAAGAATCTTCCCGCTTAACAAAAGAAATGAACCGCCTCAAAAAACTCTTGGGCGGCATCCGCGATATGCGCACTTTGCCAAATATCCTCTTCGTAATTGACCCTATGGATACACAAGGCGCAGTCCGCGAAGCAAAAACTTTAGGTATAACCGTTGTCGGCGTTTGCGATACAAACTGCGATCCGGATAATATTGATGTACCAATACCGGGCAATGATGACGCAGCACGCGCAATCAAATTATTCTGCGCCGCTATTGCAGATTCTATTATCGAAGGCCGCAACGAAGCAAACGGCGTAGTAACACAAGAAGGTGAAGAAGCCGCCCCGGCTGCAGAAAATGCTCAAGAAGAAAAGGAAGTTGAAAACCCGATTCTTGCCGAAGCATTTAAAAAAGCAATCGGCGGAGATGTTACGGAAGAAACCTTAGAAGAGGAAGAAGAACTTGAGCCTGAAGTAAAGGCACATGGCCGCGAAGAAAAAAAGGCTAAAAAAGAAGCCCTCGCCGCCAAACAGAAATAAGGAGTAAAAAATGTCACTTGAACAAATCAAAATTTTAAGGGAAAAGACCGGCGCCGGCCTAGGTGCTTGCAAGGAAGCTTTAGCACAAAACAATAATGATGTTGAAGCCGCGGTAACTTACCTTCGCAAAAAAGGCCTTGCCGATATGGCAAAACGTGCCGGGCGCGAAACAAAGGAAGGAAGAATCTCAATCAAAACATCTGCCGACGGTAAAACCGTTGCTATGGCATATCTCGGTTGCGAAACTGACTTCGTTGCCAAAACCCCGGATTTTATTGCCTTAGTCGATAAAATTGCAGACTATATGCTTGCAAACCCGACTGTCGCAGATTACACTAAAGACGAAACCATCAAAGCAATGATTCATGAACTTGCCCCGAAATTTGGGGAAAATGTTTCCTTTACAAAGGCCATTTGCTGGACTTTGGGCAAAGACAGCTGCTTAATGAATTACTACTTACACTCCGACAACAAAAAAGCCGCTCTCGTGGAACTTGCTTGCAAATCAAACGGCGCCTGTGACGGTTCAAAGAAAGAAGAAATGATGAAATTTGCAAAAGATCTTTCTATGCAAGCCGTCGGTATGGTTGCCCAATATTTGGATGAGGCCGATGTTCCTGCCGAAGTTGTTGAAAAGGAAAAGGAAATCGCCTTAACACAAGCAAAGAACGAAGGCAAACCTCAAGCAGCAATTGAAAAGATGATCCCCGGCAGAATTAAAAAATTCTACAAGGATGTCTGCTTGCTTGACCAACCTTATTTTAAAGACTCTAAAATTTCAGTACGTGATTTGATTGCCGAAACCGGCAAGAAGAACGGTGCTGAGTTGAAAGTTGTTCGTTTTGTCCGCTTCTAATTTTAGATCTTAGGTTTTAGCTCCTTGGCTTATTCGCCAAGGGGCTTTTTTATTTTACGTGTCTACGTTCCGCATTATGTGCACAAACGCATATAACGCGCTTGTATATTTAAGTAATTTTCAATTTTTCCTTTCCTAGAATACCGAAAATCGCTTCGCTCTTGTACTTCTGGGTATTCGTCGTCAAGAAGAAAATTGAAAATTCCATTAAATCTACTGCGCGATGCGCTGATGTTCTCGTGCGCTACGGATTTTGAACTCAAAAATACTTGCCAGATATTCGCTTTCGGTTTTGCTTTATTAAATAAAGTACTTCCTATAATTCCCTCCCACACTTTTAAGTGGGTGGAGGGGGGTATGGGTGGGGGTAGTGTTAAATAAAATTTCATTATTGCCCTCACCCGTCTTGGACGGATAAGGGGATAAAATTTTCCTACAATTCTAAAAAATGATATACTAATAATTAGATAACTTAAGCTTAAAAGATAAAAAATATTTATGATTAAAAAAGTTACAATATTTATTTTGTTTTTAATATTCTCTTTTGTTTTTGCAAAAATTGTTATTCCTCATTATTCTGATTTAGAACATGATCTTCATTGGGTAAAATCAGATATTATAAAATTAAAAGAACAGCAAATAACAAATACTCAGGCAGAATACAAATTACAAAAATTAGAGCAAGAGCAAACAAAAATACAAACCTCATTAAACACTCTATTTACATTTTCTGTAATTATTTATATTTTTTGTATTCTTTTATATCTCAATTTTGTAGGTAGAATATATGATAAAATAACTAATTTTTTCGCTAAACTTTACAATAAACATAAAGGAAAATTAACAACAAAAAATTATTTAGTTTGTTTAGCAACAATCGCAGTAATTTGTCTTGTTATTATAACTTATATCCTTATGTTTTCCGGCAAATATCATCATAGGTTTTTTAGATTTTAACAATATCAAAGGAAACTCAAAACAACCCTTTAGGAAAAACAAATTTATTTTAATTCCTTTTTATACAGATATCTTTTAAATACTATATATACCTTAAATTAGGAAGAACAATTTTGCGTATAAAAAATAGGCCTATCTCATTTTGTATATGCCGATTAACAACAAATGCCGCTTCCCATGGAGAACGGGTATCCCAAATATCCACCAAAAAATTGGCCCTTTGTGCGTAAGATATACAGTTTAGACATGTATCAATAACATTATACGACATAGTTTAAATCCTTTTGATTTTTGGATACAACCTTCTGCAGGTAATGTTTATTATAGCATTTTATTTGTTAATTCTCTATGGCGGTTTAAGGGAACTTTTAGGATACTTGATATAACCTTTCTTACATCTTTGGCATAAATATTGTGCTAAAATTGCTTTTTGGGACTAAATGAAAGGGAATAATATAAAAAATCTGAATTTCCAAAAAATTTAGCCAAAAGTTAACCAAAAACAGGAATTTCCAAAAAACCCTAACCCAAACTACCCCAAAAACCAAAATTTCAAAAAACAAAAAACCATCCACATCCCCAAAATTGTTAATTTTTTTGTCCACGCACCCAACTACCCCAAAAAACGCTGATTTTTTAGCCACACAAACCCTTTTAAATCTTGGCATAAATATTATGCCAAAACTTTTAAGGCATTAACATTTTTGCAAAATCAGCAAAAAAAGTGCAAGTGCAAAACTTGCAATTTTGCAAACAAAAATACGCAAAATTTTGCCTTATTTTACAACTTTCAATTTATATGGCAATTTTGCAACCCAAAAACAGAGCAAAACAAAAGCATTTTACCGTCTGAAAAACATATATATAAACAGCCTTTGACATATAAATATCATATTTTGCCATATCTTGACATATAAATAAAATATTGGTATTATATGTCATAAGGTTGTTTACAAATTAAAAAAATCAGCCAAAAAACATTTTGAGGGCATTTTGTATGAGTGACAATTTTGAAAACAAAAATTACCAAAACTTTAACCGCGCCGGGGTGCAAAACAACACACAAAACACAAACGGCACCCCCCAAAACCAAAAGGTCAAACTCCGCTTACGCTTAAAATCGGGGGAAGAGTTTGAA
>CAMUXX010000040.1 GCA_947164805.1 uncultured Elusimicrobia bacterium
TTTTATAGGAAAACAAATAACAAAAGATGATATTTTGTCTGAGGAAGCAACTATTTTATCCCAATTAAAATACTGTTTACCGCTAAAAATTGAAGAGGAGAATATATTGTCCGGTTCCAGAACCGGTTTTATATTAACGAATAAAGAATTTGTTAATAGATATTTAGACATCTTAATCAGAGATTATGCGGAAGCAGTATTATCCATAACAAAATATTCCTATTATTGGCGTTCTCCTCTTAAACTGTTGGAATTAAAATATACAAATGACAATAGTATGGGATTAATATTAAATGAATTGCTCTATTACAAAGCTTTATCATCTTGCGGTAAAGAATTAGATTTTACGGATATTGACCATGAAGTTGCAAATTCCCCTGTTTATCAGGAAACAGTAAATGAAGTTTATGATATTATCTTTGCAGATAAGATAGCAAAACTAGATGATAAATCTTTAAAGTCATTAGAAAATCGTTCTTATGAATTGTTTGAGGACAATAAATTATATATAATGACGACTTTTTTCAAAAACCTAAATAAATACGCGGACCCAAATATCCTGCCTGTTCCTAAAGGGTATATTTAGTTTTTTTGCTACATTAGTAATTTATACCCTCTGAAATGAGGGTCTTTTTATGCTTTCTAAATGTTTGACATTAAATATTTAACATAACACACGCATAATTTTATATTATATATATAAGCACTATGCTTAAAAAGTTTCTAAATATTGTTTTGCTAGTGTCAATGTTTTTTAATGCCTCGGGCGCGGAAATTTTAGCAGCTGAGGTCGGTTCTTTTGTTACTAAAAAAACAGATGAAGAAGCACCTAAAACCTTACTTGATAGTTTTGGAAATAAAGACCGTTTTAAACTTTTTGAACCTGCCCGTTACGGCTTTTTGAGTGACGAAAATGCCCAACAATTTCTACCCCAAACTGATGAAGAAGAAGGGGAACAAGACTATTTCAATTATTCCCGTGCATATCTTGAAAATATTATTACCGAAACCGAAGGCGCAATAGAATTGCGCGGTAAAACGACTGAATATATTGAAATTTTAAACCCTTCTCTTTTACTCCCCATTTACGGTACAACAATATCAATGACAGGGCGCAAAACCTTCGGCCTAAAATATAATGCGAAAAAATACAGCGTTAAATCTACCACGGATAACAGAGATGTAAATGAATTTGTATTTGACCAGGAAATGCAACTAAAAGTACAAGGTAAAGTAAGCAACAGAATTTTTGTTGATATTGACTATGACGACCAAAGGCCCGATTCACAAAATATTGCAATTGCTTATAAAGGCAAACAAGGGGAACTTGTTCAAAGTGTAGATTTCGGTGATATAACACTCTCTTTGCCGGCAACGCAATTTTTATCTTACTCAAAGCAAGTATTCGGTGCAAAAATGCACATGCAACATAAAGATGCAAATTTATACTTAATAGGCAGCCAAAGCAAAGGTGACAGCAAAACAAAACAATTTAAAGGTAACAGCGTTTTTGAGACAGTAAATATTAAAGACCTAAGTTATATACGCCGCACTTATTATAGTTTAGATTTTCAGAACTCACATTTGCCATCGTGGGATGTTAACTCAGACATTGTCAACGGCTCTTTGGAAGTTTTTTTAAATGATCATACAAATACAGGTTATCAAATTGCTATGCAAGCAGCAGATTATAAAACTTGCGAAAATTATCCTGGTACAACCGGTAATGCACCTTTCCGACAGCTTACCGAAGGTGTTGATTATAGCGTTGATATAAGCAAAAAAATGCTTATTTTTAACAGGCAACTTAATACTACTGATGTAGTAGCTGTAAATTTTAGGAATACTGCCGGACAGCAAGCCAGCGATATTTGCGGTATGCCCATTTTAATTAAAACACAAGATGACCGTGCTTTAGTAAGTGATACTGATGAAGGTAGTTATAAACTGGACATTAAACGTTATTATAATATCGGCACAACGCAACTTACGCGCGATAACGGAACAGGTAATTTTATTTTAAAATTGCTTGAGTCAGACGGTGCAGAAGTTTGCCCGGAAGTTACAAGTTATGGTTATTGCCCAAGCCCCGAGCAAGTTGATTATGATAAAGGTATTTTCTATATAAGAGAAGAATTTACTGATAGAGGTTTATATAATACTACTCCGGTATCAGCTACAAACCGTTACTTCTTTGTACAGTTTAATTCCACTGTAAAAACTTATTTTTTGGAGCCGGATATTGTTGTCCAATCAGAAAAAGTTAAAGTAAACGGTGCCACAATGGCCAGGAATAAAGATTATTATATTGATTATTCCTCCGGATACATAACTTTTTATAATAAAGATTTAATTGGCGATAACAGTATAATAAATGTTGATTATGAAGTGTCAAATGATGCTAAAGACAGTATGTTACTCGGTGGGCGTTTAAGTTATGATTTTACAAAAAATATAAGTGTAGGTGCTTCAATTTTGCATGATTCAAATACTAAACCTAAAACAGTCCCGCAAGTTGGAGATTTAAGTTCTTCACTTACTACGATGGAAGCGGATGCCCGTATTAAAGATTTACAAATTACCGATGGCCTTAAAATTACTGCGGGGGTTGAAGGGGCGAAAAGTAAAAAAGATAATAACTTATTTGGCTATGCAATGATTGAAAATATGCAGCAAATTAAAGAGAGGGTAAGTGCCTCAACAGTTTTCAGCGACTGGAAAATAGCTTCTAACCCCACAGCGGAAAGTTCGTATTTTAACAGTATTAAATGGGATTCCCAGGAAATACCGGTTCTTGAAATTAACCCTAGTGCCGTTGCAAATTCCAATGAAAAACAAAATGTACTTGTAATAAATTATGATTTTACCGGCCTGCCTGCCGATAGAGATGAAGTTTCTTTAGCTTTTCCGATAAGCAATTCAGGCTCAGATTTTACAAATAAAACTTTAATTGAACTTACCGCACTTGGCGAGACAGACGGACCGGGGTTAAACATTTCTTTTGGTACCATGGATGAAAGATCTGATAATTATTCTGTTATTCCGTCCGGTTTTGATGTGGAAGATCTTTATCCCACTTGCAGTAAATATTATGTTCCTGGCGGCACGGCTGTTCCTAAAACAGAAGATTTACGTTGCACAGGTCAATTAACAATTAGTGAGGATAAAGGCTGGGTTTTCGTTGATCCGGATGGTACGGCAAATTATTATAATCCTTTTGCAAATAATGTTTATAACCCTCTACCGCAACCAAACGGTGTAATTGATACGCAAGATCTAAACGATAACGGTATTTTGGATACTTTTACTTTAGCTTCAAATTATATGGATTCAACTATAGGCGGAAACTTTGGGTTTGCCGGAACACCGTTTTTAGTTCCGAGCGGTTTACCTGAAGAAAAGTTAACAAATACATCTTGGAAAACTTTTCAGCTTGAAGTAGATTTAAATTCTAACCGTTGGTCTGCCATACAACAGATGCGTATAACTTTAAAGAGAGGGGGCAAAGATAAAGGGACAATAAAAATTGCCAATTTGACAGTTTCCGGTAGTTCTTGGCAACCGCTTGACAGCGACGAAAGTATACTTACCACTTACGGTATAAACAATGTTGATAACCCAAGTACTTATAAACCTATTTTTAATGATCCGGGTGATGGCGGGCAAGTTTTCCGCACTTTGTATGGCTCTATTAATAATATACGCGGGGAAAATTCAAACAATGTAATGGAACAGTCTTTGGCAATAAAATACGATTTTACATCTGCCAGCACAAATACAGTAAGCGTTCAGAAAAACTTTGCCGCTATGGATTTATCAACACATGAGGAATTTCACTTTCTCTTATACAATAAAACTCCTGCAGATAATATGAAATTTTATTTACGCATAGCAACTGACGATAATAATTACAGCGAAATTGAGGTGCCTCTTGATAGTTTATCTTTCCCGTCAAATGAGTGGCGTTTATATAAATTAAAACTAATTGATTTAAGCGGTGATCATATACCGGACAGATGGGAAAATATATCTAATTATCCATCTGTTGCAACAAATGAAGGAAATTTAAATTATAAGCGTGTGGGTATAATCAAAGCAGGCGTTCGCCAGGATGGAGGTACTTTACAACAGGGCGAGGTCTGGCTTGACGATATTTTTCTTGCAAAAGCCGTTATTTCGGAAGGTGAAGCCTATGAAGCCGATGCAACAATCAAATACCAAGACTGGCTGGAAATGGGTGGTAAAGTGCTTTATAAAGATGATTTATTCCAAACCCCTATAACGGTTGCATCAAAACAGAAAAATAAAGAAGAAAATTACTTTTTAAAATTTAAAAAAATAAAATATCTGCCGGTTGAGGCAAATTATTACCGTTCAAATACTGTAACACCTGATGTTTTAAACCATGATACAACAAACACTGTCAGTTTGCTTGATAAAGGGGAAGTAAACCGCAAAAAGGGTGCAGTTACCGCAAGGTATTTAAACCCTAAATTACCACAAATTACAGTGGGATACAATTTTAATACTACCGATTATGATTTACTTAAAAGAAAGGATGACAGCGATAATTACACCGCCGCTTTAAATTATAACTCCTCAAAACAAAGTTTTGTTAAAAATGTTAATGCAAATATCGGGTTTACAAACAATAAAGTAAATTATGATAATGCACGTTTACAGGAGCTTGGCTCAAGCACTTATAATACCAATGAAAAAGTTAAAAATTATTCCATCAAATTCAATTTAGCCCCTTGGAAGGGCTCAAGTTTAGTTCCCAGTTATTCCCTTACTACTGCTGATGAAAGCCGTAAATATTATAGCACCGAAATTCATAATTTCGAAAGCAAAAAATATGCAAAATACGCTGTGGAAAATCTAGGAATAAGCACCTCGCTTCGTTTAACTTCATGGCTTGTGCCTACGGCAAGTTATAATGCGGTAATTAAAGAAAATAATAATCTATCTCCCATTACAACACTATCGGCACAACCTATTGATATAGGCCAGGTAAAAAACATAAACAGAAGTTCAGAAGGTAATATTTCTTTAACTTTAAGCGGGCGTGATATATTAAAGAATAATAGACTTTTATCAACTTTAAGTATTTCAAACAATTATAAATTGCAAGACGGTGATGCTTGGGAATATGTTGATAATGATTTTAATGCGTTAGATAAAATCTGGTTAAGGGGATCAATGGGCATAAATTCACCTTATGCAAGGCGCACTACAATGACACTAAGAAACACTTATACAAATTCATTGCGTTGGAACCCGTTTAAAGAATATGCCTTCGGCGGAAATTTGATGCCTTTAAATTCAATTTCAATTATCAATAACTTTTCTTATGCTACACAGGAAAATGAAAATCTCGGTTCTTATTACCAAACAAAAAATACCACTTTGCCGGATGTAGTTTTCTTTATAGACAATTTGGAAAAGTTTTTTGATACTACCCCACGCTATATTTCCGGCACAAGTTTGAAAGTTAAATATTCCGATATTAAGAGCGAAACCATAAATACAAGTTTAAGCGATAATAAAACTTTCGGCGCTGATTTAAGATTTTTATTAATGAATACTTTTGATACTAATTTATCTTATACCCAAAGTACAACCGATAAAGATGATTTAAAAAATGCCACACCGTTAAGTGCATATCTCAGGCGCGATTTTACAGCACAAACTTCATTTACTTATAAAAAAATGCGCATAACACCCAAATTTACTTATATTTTAGACAGTAAAAAAGAGTTAACAAACCAAACATTAGCTTTGATTACACAAGTTAAAGAAATTGTTCCCTCAATTACTTTTAAACTCGACTTCAATTTGCCGCACGGTCTTGCTTTACCGTTTACCTCAAAGCAGTATCTAACAACAAACCGCATTATTTGGACTACTAATTTAAGTTATTCCCGCCGTCGTGCTTTCACCGTGGATGATAACCGCGATTTGCTTGATATTAACACAAACCTTGATTATGAACTGTCAAAAAATATACGTTTTACTTTGAGTGCGGCTTTCCAAAAATTCAAACATCTTTATATAAAGGAGAATTCCTATACCGCTTACAATATCGGTACTTTGATGACGATACAATTCTAATATGAAATACAAAATAAAAATTATAATAGATAAAATACTTAGTTTCTTTTTGCCGCGCACTTGCTTTTGTTGCGGGGCAGATTTAAAGACAAAGACAATATTATGTACAAATTGTTTTAAAAAAATAGAACCTGTTAAAGGTATGCTTTGCCAACGTTGCGGCGTAATGCTTAAATCCGGTGGCAAACATTGCCGCAACTGCCGCGGCAGTAAAGCCTCAAAATATAAATGTTCTTTTATACGCTCTGCCTTGCAATTTAATGAACCTACCCGTGCCCTTGTACACGCTTTTAAATATGAAAAATATTTAAATATTGCCCCTTATTTTGCAGAAGTTATGTACAAAACTTTTCGCAAATACCCGGAATATAGGGAAGCCGCTTTTTTAGTACCTGTTCCGATACACAAAAGCCGTCAAAGAAAGAGCGGTTTTAATCAGGTCGAAGTTTTAGCACAACACTTAGGTAAAATTTGCAGCATACCAGTTTTAAATGCTTTGGTGCGCACAAAAAATACTGAAAGCCAAACAAAATTGTCACGGGAACAAAGAAAAGAAAATATTTTAGGTGCTTTTGCTTTGGCAAAAGGTGTAGAGGGGGAAATTAAAGGCCAAGCCATAATATTGATTGACGATGTTTGCACTACCTCATCTACATTAGAAGAATGCGCTTGTGTTTTAAAGTCTGCCGGCGCGCGTGAAGTTTTGGCACTTACGGCTTTAAGGGAATAAAATTTATTTTATTTACTAAAAAATGATATACTAAATTGAGAGGTTAATTTTAATAAAGGGTTAAAAGCCCTAAAAAATTTGAATCTGTTTTTGGAACCGTATATAGAATACGGTGCGCTTGCAGAAATGCTGGCACAGTCGTAGTCCAAGAACAGTCGTTGGAGGCATAGTAGAATTTGGCTGATCCCCTTATTTTACTGTGCCAAATGTTTATCGTTTATCGGTAAACTACGGCTGTTTTGTTTGGGTTACTACGACTGGCTTAAATAAACCAGCCGTTTTTTATTGGCTAAAAAAGATTTGTAGAAATACAAAAATTAAAATTGGAGGAAGTAAAAATGCAAAAAGAAAAAGAAGTAAACAAATCAGGTTTCACATTAATAGAAATATTAATTGTGGTGCTTATTATCGGGTTAC